>JBBSAU010000054.1:0-5630 GCA_038251925.1 Patescibacteria group bacterium
AAATTTATTTTTTGTCCAGCCAGCAGAGAGTGTGATTCTCTAATTTTTGGTGATTCGGGAATAGACTGACTTGCGTCTACAATTCCGTCGGGAGTAAATTTGTATTCTGGTAAGACTGGTCCTTCTGATTGCGCTTGTAAGTTAGCGCCAAAAGTCATAAGTATTAGACAGCAAATAAAATACAATTTTTTCATGGTTATAATTATTTTTTAGGTTAATATTCAGTTTGAAAGGTTCAAATTAAAATTAAAGATTTACTATCTTTTATGAGACTCTATCATCTTTATTAATAATTGTCAAGCTCAATTATCCATCGACATCGGGCGGGGGATATGATATATTCTTTAATTAATTAGTTCATTAACCAATTCTAAAAGAAGGGAGCAAAAATGCCGATAATTTTTCTTTTTAATGTTCAGGCTGAAAAAAACGACAAGTTTGACGAATTTATTAATCGCTTACGACTGGCGATTGTGCAGTCCGACGACCGGAGAAAATTTCGAAAATCAAAAATTCGATATTTTTCCCCAAATCAAATTTTAGATTTTGAAGATGGGAAAAATGGAATGTTAATTTTGATTGGCGGCTTATTTATCAATCCCGGACCAAACAATGAATATCTAGCGGATCTGTTTCAGAAGATGCGTAATTTAACAGCTGAGTATTTTCCTAACAAAGATATTATTGAGTGCATGGTTCACCCCTATCTTTTTGAAAAAGAAAATTCAGACTCAGTTTCGCTAGACTCATTAAATAATTAGAAGAGCCTTTCGTTCAATTAAAGTAGCGAGTAGTTTATTCTGCTCGTTTTTTATTTTTCTGGAAGTCGATTTATTGGCTGATTCTTGCTATAATACATAAGCTATTAAACATAAGAGTAAATATATGAAAAAAACAGTTTTAATTACGGTAGCCATCTTGGTTATATTTATAATTGGCTTCAGCCTGCGAAAAGTTTTAGCTCCGACTGTTGTGCCAGAAAACAGTGCTCCTGGTGATAATAATCCAGTTGCTTGTACTATGGAAGCGAAGCTTTGTCCAGACGGCTCAAGCGTCGGACGCTCCGGGCCTAATTGTGAATTTGACGTTTGTCCGGAAGTAGTGGCAAAAATTCCAGAAGAGGTTGCTTTACCAGCCTCAACCATAAAAATATATTTTGGTAATACGGACTTTAATCCTAACGGAATCGAGTGCGGAAAAGTTTATCCTTTAGATAAAATAGTTTTAAAATCTTCTGGTTTAGAGGCAGCCTCGCTCGAGGAGCTATTTAAAGGACCGTCGGCAGTTGAAAAAGAAATGGGCTATTCCTCTTTTTTTTCCAATAAAACTAAAGATATATTAAAAAGTATAAAAATTGAAAATGAAGTTGCTTATGTTAATCTGACAGATGTTCGTCAAATTATCCCTAACGCGAGTGCGAGTTGCGGCAGTGCTGATTTTCTAGGCGAAATACAAACTACTCTTAAGGAGTTTCCAAATATTAAATCAATAGTTTTTGCAATCGAAGGGAAGCCGGCGACTTTTTATGAATGGTTGCAAATTGGCTGTCCAAGCGATAATCAGCCCGGAAATATTTGCGATGAAACTCCGTTTAAATAAATTACCCCTCAATATTTAATCAATCTTAATCATGTCTACCCGAAAGCCTAAACGTATGCTAAAATAATCGTAATTACGATTAATAAATTAATAATCGTTAATTTTTTTAACTTAAAAAATATGAAAAAAACTCAAGTTTGGCTACTTAGTCTGGGAATTTTAGCTTTTAGTGCAATTATTATTGTGGCTCTTGTTATGACTAATAAAGCCAATGAGCAGGATCGTTTCTCGGTAGTGGGCTCGGGAACTGTTTATGCTAAAGCCGATATTGCTAATATTGAAGTCGGTTTGAAAACCGGACCAAAAAAGACGGCCGCTGAGGCGACTACTGAAAGTACTAATAAAATGAATGAAATAGTGGCTGAACTTAAGAAGCTAAATATAGATGAAAAAGATATTAAAACGACTAATTATAATCTAAATCCAGTTTATAACTATACGAATGATCGTGGGCAGGAGTTAGTTGGTTATGAGGTAGCTCAAAATATGTCTGTAAAAATTAGAGATCTCGGTAAAATCGGTGATGTAATTTCAAAGACTACTGAAAAAGGTGCCAATCAAATTGGCAATATAAATTTTACAATTGATGATGAGTTTGCTTTAAAGAACCAGGCTCGTGAACTTGCTATTCAAAAAGCTCAAGAAAAAGCGGTTTTAATTGCTAAACAATCAGGCATGAAATTAGGTGAGGTAAAAAGTGTTTACGAAAATTCCGATCCGACTCCTCCGGTTATGTTTAACTATTCGAATGCAAAAATGGATTTAACAGCGGGCTCACAAGCCTCAATCCCAGCGCCTAGTATTCAGTCAGGTCAAAATGAAATTAAAGTTGAAGTAACTCTAGTCTACGAAGTAAAATAAGCTCGACTTAATATAATAAAGATACAATTTAAATATGGCTAAAAATACTTGGGGGGCGAAACTAAAGAGAACCTTGACGTCAGTTTTACCGGTTGCTAAAAATAGACAAGGAGAATGCGCTAATTGCGGTAAATGTTGTCACTTGCCAACCCGTTGTGTCTTTCTTAAAGATAAAGAGGATGGAAAAACTTATTGTTCAATTTATAAGATCCGGCCCATGAATTGCCGAAAGTATCCACGAACTGAGAGTGAATTTTTAACTCAAGATACTTGCGGTTATTCATTCTCAAAAAAATAAAAAAATTAAAGTGCCAAAAATAAAAATAGAGTCCGTTAAAATGGGCTCTATTTTTTAAATAATATTTTTAAATAATATTTTTTCAAAATCTATCTTAAGCGATACTAATAATTTTAAATTCAATTTCACGATCGCTTAAGTTAATTTTAACTAAGTCGCCAACTGAGTGGCCAAGTAAAGCGGCACCAATCGGAGAATTATGTGAAATGACGCCTGTTGTCGGATCAGTTTCGCTGGAGCCTAAAATAGTATAGGTTTTTTCTTTTCCCTTACTTTCAATTGTGACCCGATGGCCCAACTTAACTGTCTGGGTATTTTTACTGGGATGAAAAATAACGGCATTTTTTAAATGATCTTCAATATCAAGAATTCTTTGATTAATACCGCGCAGCCTGCCTTTGGCGACTTGATAGCCGACATTTTCAGAGAAATCACCCATTTCAGCAAGTCGTTTTACTTCCTCTGATTCTCGGGGACGGGTTACGGTTTTTAAGTGATGTAATTTATTTTTGAGTTCAGTAAACTTAGACTCGGTTAAATACGGGTCCGGTTTCGGTTTAACATAGGTTTCTTTGCGTCTGTGAGGGACTTGCATATGTTTTATAATGGCTTAATTATAGGGCATGTTTACCCTAAAGTCAAAGCATTTAAGTATATATTTTTGTTTCTAAAAACTAATATTTTTCGCGAATGTTGCAAAATTATAATAAAAAGTTTAAGATAAAATTATAAAGATTCTTTAACAAATTAATCAGTAAAAACTTGTATAAACCTAAACAGTTAGACAATGAACCCAAACCGTAAATTAAGTATTCCCGTGGCAACTAAGGCCACAAAAACACCAGAATTAGCAATCGTTAGAGTGACCGGTAAAAACATTATTGTAATCGATACTAATGTATTGATCGAAGATCCCGGTTGTATAACAGAATTGCGTAAAGGTGGTAATTTATTAGTAGTCCCAGTGACAGTTATTCATGAGCTTGATAAATTAAAGAATGATCAGCGAGTAAGCCTTGAAGTTAGAAAAGCGGTTCGAGAAATTGATCGCCTTCAGGAGGCTGGTGACACGAGTTTAGTGATTGAGCCGGGAATGATATTTTCCAAATTAAATTTGGATGAGAACATTCCTGATCATCAAATAATCGCGACTTTAAACTATGTTCTTACCCGCGCCACAAAAAATCATCCTCCTTACATTGGCTATGATAAAGTGAAAATGATTTCAAACGATCTCGAATTAAAAATTTTAGCACGAGGTATTGGTAATAAAAAAGAAGGTAATGTTAAACTTAGAGAGGTTGTTGTTGAACAATATCTGAAAAGTCGAGCTAAGATTACAGAGAAGGATTTTGTCACGCCGATATACAAGATTAGCGTGACTAACACTAATGCCGATCCTTCTCAGGGAATGAGTTTCCCGGCTCTTGGAAAACTAAAAAAAGTACCGGACGGCTCAGCTATTATAGGATACACGCGCCCAGAAAACAAAAAAAATGGAGAGTTCGCGGCTATACGTCATGGTGATAATTTCGAAGTAATCGATTTTAATATTGAAGCTTGTGGGATTAGGCCAAGACATAATGGTAAAAAAAATTGGGAACAAGCAATTGCTTTGCACTATGCACTTGACCCCAAAATAGCCTGTCTTTTTATTCAGGGCGGCACTGGTTCGGGGAAGACTTTAATCGCGGTGGCCGCTGCTCTAAAACAGCGCCGACAAGGTTTGTATTCAAAAGTATTGATTTTTCGAATACCAGAACCAGTTGAAAGAAGACAGGAATTAGGTTTTACACCGGGAACCGTAGGTCAAAAAATGGCTTTATATACCGAGCCGATTGAACAAGCTTTAATTAAGATTTTGAAAGGAGAAAAGGGAAACTATGTAGAAGACCAGAAAGAAGAGTTAATAAGACAAATTCCAGAAGCAATTTCAAATTCTAAACGAAACCGTAAAAAAAGGAATCAACCGCAAAGTCAAAATGTTAATCAGTTTAACTCAGCTAAAAATGTATCCAACATGCAGATTTATGTTGATGACATTTTTGACCAAAATGGTTTTTTCATTAAAGTTATCCAGTTTACTCGGGGCGTGACATTCGATGAAGTCGTTATTATTGTTGATGATGCGCAAAACCTTACAGTTCATCAAATTACAACTATTATTACCAGAGTTGGCTCAGGAGCAAAAATTATTTTCACCGGTGACCTTGGTCAAATAGACAGTCCATATTTGAATATCTATTCGGCAGGCTTGACCCATGCTATTAAAAAAATGAGTGGGAATTCAATGGTAGGGGTTGTTAATATCCCACAAACTGTGCGCAGTCCAATTGCAGCTTTTGCTGAACAAGTTCTTTAATTTCATAAAATTAAGTCAAAAACATTTTAAAACAACAAAAAGACCGCCTAAAAAACGGTCTCTTTTTTTATTAAAATTATTTTAATTTAATTAAATATCATTTTTTATAAAAGTATGGGCAACACTTTCGGCATAGCCAGCACTGGAAATTTCAATAAAATCAGCTTTGCCTCGCAGTGACTCAATATTATCCGCTCCGACATAAGTCATGCCTGAGGCGAGCCCGCCTAAATAACGATGAATGATTTTAGCCATCGGACCACGGCTAGGAACGAGAGTTGCTTCACCCTCAACATGAACCTCCTCGTCAATTTTTTGGCCGTCGAGTTTTAATTTTTTAACTGTCGCCAGAAAGCTAGCCATACCGCGGTATTCTTTAAATTGCAGTCCATCTTTAGTAATTATTTCTCCGGGAGTTTCATCGGTTCCGGCAAAAATCGCGCCACTCATAACCGTATCTGCACCGGCGCCAATCGCTTTCGTTAGGTCACCTGGACATTTAATACCACC
>JBBSAU010000055.1:0-5337 GCA_038251925.1 Patescibacteria group bacterium
CCGCCTTCTTTACGAAAATATTTTATCGTCCATTCATTATCAACTTCAGCAATCACAATATCGCCAGCCACCGGCGTTAAACTCCGATCAACTAAAACCATATCACCCGGTAAAATTCCGGCATCTCTCATTGACTCGCCACTAACCCGAAGCATATAAGTCGCTTCGCGGTTACGAATTAAATATTCATCAAGACTCATCGTATCGCTTAGTTCCTCTTCGGCTGGCAAAGGAAAGCCCGCCTCAACTTGTCCAAGAACACGCAGCTCGCCATAAATATTTTTTGGAATAAGTTTTCCTTTACTATCTTTGCTTAAAAAATTTTCGGCAACTAATTTATTTATTAATTTAAAAACAGCATTTTTTGATTTAAAATCTAAAAGCGACATAATTTCTGCATAATTAGGCATACGTCGATTTTTGCGATAGAAAGTAAAAATTTTATTTTTATATTTTTCTAACATATTTTTAAAATATTTTAAAATTAATTTATAAGGCTAATAGATTCTTAGCCACTCCCTACATTATAGAGAACATTCGTTCACCTGTAAATAGGCTTGCCTAAACATCCTGAATTTAACATAAAGCAAAACAATTTTTAGCTAATTTTGCGTATTAAGTAAAATAACGCCTGTTAATTCTAAATTAAGGCCTTATAATTATAATTATATGAAAAAAATACGACTCTTCATTCTTTTGCCTCTTACTCTAGTTGTTGTGGCTGGCTGTTCCCTAAGCCCGACGGCTAAAAATCTAACAGCCAATAAGGCAACTTCTACTGGCACAACTTCGACTTTAGAAGTTAATGCTCAAACAAAAGTAAAATTAAGCGACTCGCCTGATGCCGGTAACGCCTTTTTAATTTCCGGCGATTCCTTGAGTGCCGAGGCGACTCAAGCTTTAACCGGCTTTACTATTAATAAACAGATAATGCCGGATGGGACAACAAAAATTACTCTGACGGCCATTGACCCAGAATATAAAAATCAAGAATATACTTTAGAGGTCGGCCAATCGCTCTATTTCATAGATCGCTCTTTACGAGATGATAATAGCCAAGAAGCTAATATCGGTGATGATTTTGGAATTATAACCGATAGCGACGGCTATATCATATCTTCCATAAAATAATCTCTTAAATATTTTGCCTACTTATACACAGATATTTTATTAATTATTGTTTTTGTGTTATAATAATTATATAAAAAATATAAAAATAATATGAGTAAAGTTCAAAAAATATTAGCTCTAGGAGGGCTATGTGCAATTATTATTGCTGGTGGAGCCACGGCCGTAACCCACGCGGCTAATACCTCGAACTCCGATATCTGGGCAGTTGTCACACAAATTAATGACTCAGTCTTAACAGTTAGAAGTGATTATTGGTATATAGGCTCTATAAGCTATGCTCGAAATCCTGTTTATTATAACGTAAATACTACTAATTCTAGCTTTCAAAAAAAATTCTTACCGATAATTTTTACAGATATTAAGGTCGGCGATACATTGGGAATTAAGGGATCAATTTACTTGGGTGATGTTAATGCAACTGATATAATTGATAGAGGACCACGAAAATAAAAACTTTCAAAAATATTTAAACAAAAAGCCAGGTTAACTGGCTTTTTTATATTCTAGATTTTTGTATTCGAGATTTAATCGTTATTTTCTTTATAAGCTCCACCCTCTTTATCTTTAATATCTAAATTTATATTTAAACTAGTCGGCAGATCTAGATTTTGATTTAATGGAATAGACAAATCTGGAGTGGAACTGGATATTCGATTTTGACCACGTTCAGATTTTCGATTTGGTTTATCCTGAAAATTATTATATTCGTTATTGTTATTTTGCTTCTCATTATTTGAACTATCATTTCCCTTCTTTAATTCATAATCATTATTTGATTTGTTCATTTCCTGGTGTGCTTCGTCAACTTTATCAAGAATTCTCTGATCTTGACTGGTCTCGGCAAATTTTTTTATTTGATTTAAATAATTAGTTTGCGCCTGATCGTTTTCTTGAACATAAATACTCGTTACTTGATTATTACGGTTCTCACTAAAATTGTTTTTAGCTTCTTGCTCTTTATTTTTAGCCTCGACGGCTACTTGATGATTATTAATGGCCGCCGTAATACTATTTTCAATTTTTTGCGAAATTTTTTCACTATTTTCGGGGCTTGCATCAACCTTAGTTCGGCTTAAATTAACTGCCTCTTTCAGACGGCGATCGGATAATTTCTCATTAACCGCAACTTGGGCCGCCGGCGTAATTGCCGTCACCTTTTCAACTTTTTCAACTGCCAATTTCAAGGGGTATAGGGGGTTACCGGGTATAACCGTATCACTAGTATAGGCATAAACAGAGCTTGTTCCAAAAATCAGTAAAATAATCGCAGCGAAACTAAGGCCGCGAGTTAAAAGTGGAATCATTTTCCAAGAAACTGACATTTTTTCTATAGACGATAAAAACATCAGACGATAAAGACTGAACTTTATTTTAAAATCTGCTCGCCGACTAAGTTTAGCTTGCGGCAGGGATGATAATTTTTTTACTAAATTTCTCATGTTTAAATTAGCCATATTATTATTCTTAAAGATTATCTTCATTCAAATTACTATTTCCGTTTATAATTCCTCTAAGTTTATGCAAGCTTCGAGAAAGCTGCGTTCGAATTGCACCCTCTTCACGACCAAGTAGTTCGGAAATCTCTCGACTCGCTAGTCCATCAATAAACTTGAATCTAATTATGTCTCGATCGCTTTCCGGCAAAGAATCAATTATTCTTAGAACCCGATTCATTTCATATCTTGTTTCCGCCTGAGTACCAGAATCGCCGAGATAAGGGGCAACATCGTCGAGGGACACGGTTTGCTTAGCCGATTTATAATGATTAACTAAATGGTTATGGGCAATCATATATATCCAGGGCTGAAACTTTTTCGTTTTATCGAAACTGCTAAAATTTTTAAAAGCCTTGATAAAAACCTCGGAGGTCAGATCTTCAGCCAAGGGCTTGTCGAGGCCTATCCGATATAGAAAATAATGATAAATCTTATCTTTAAACTCATTATAATAAGATATGTAGCTGTTTGTATCTTTACTCATACCCGTATATCTATACAGTAAATTAGGAGAAATGTTACATATTTGACTTATTTGTACTCTTTTTAACGAATATCAAGACGTATTTCAATAATACGCGCCTAAAGATTAGAATACCATAGTCAAGATGTAACAAATACGGATCGAGCTTGTATTATATTATAGAAGACTAAATATTAACACGTGGGTTCAGTCATTTAAATCTTAAATTTCTGGATAAGCCACCTAATAACAGTATGAACAAAATGACATACGCTGTCATAACAGCGATGATCGGTTTATCTCTGTCGCTCTCTCCTTTATCGGCTAGCCTAAGCATGGCGTCCGCTGATACAATTTCACCAAGTATTCCAACCACACTTTCCGCTTCGGTAATTTCCAGCAGTCAAATTAATTTAAATTGGCTAGTTTCAAGCGATAATATTGCTGTCAGTGGATACAATATTTTCCGTAATGGTATCTTAATAGCTACCGCAAATTCAAATTCATATAGCGATACCGGTTTAACTGCCAGTACTACTTACGCTTATACTGTTAGCGCCTATGACGCCGCAAGTAATACTTCGGTTAAATCAAATTCAGTATCAGCCACAACTTTAATTGCGCCAGTTACTGGAGATGTTACTTCTCCAACAATGCCAAGTAATCTGGTTGCCACCTCCTCAACTTCAACCCAGGTTAAATTAACTTGGACCGCTTCAACTGATAATGTCGGTGTAACTGGATATATTATTACTCGATCATCTTCACAATTTGGACAAAAAGCAGTTAGAATTTCCGGCTTTCTCGCAGTTAGTCCAACTAACTCATTCACCGATAATAGCGCCAAACCCAATACAACTTATTTCTATAAGGTAGCAGCTTTCGATGCTACTGGTAATATGTCCGCTTTCTCAGATAAAGCAATTATAACGACCGCTAAAAAATCTGAACAGATTAAAAAGGATGAACATAAAGAAGACCACGAAATAAACAAAAATGATAATGAAAAAGGTGATCATGAAATGAATAAAAATAAAAATGAAAACCATAAAGATATAAAAAGTAATAACGGTAATCATTTTGGACAAATTAAACAGGAAAATGGTGAAATTGCCCAAAAGTCTTACGTCAAAATTAAAACTTCTGGTTTGTTGGGTCAAATGCTTAAATTCACAGAGCATAAGGAAAAATAATCGATAGCTAAAAATACATAGATCAATAAACATGTCGACAAGCAAATCGACAAAAAAACTACCCCAGGAATCGGGGTGGTTTTTTTATTAACTCATATAATTTTAAATTATCAATCTAGTAATATTTTCTTTTTTTCTTCATATTCTTCCTTTGAAATTTCACTTTTTGCGTAACGCTCTTTTAGAATTTCCAAGGCACGATTATTATTATCAGTTTGTTTATGATCTCGATGTGCTGAGCTATTTATTAAAGCAAAAATTACCCAGATCACGATTGCCCAAAAGACAATCGTCAATATCCAGCCGAAACCAAATAAACTTCCCATATTATATCCATAATATCCCATCATAAATTTCACCTCCTTTACTACTTAAATTTAAAAGTTTCGTTTATTCAATATATAATACGCAAAAGAGTAAATTTATCTTGATATAATAAAAACCCTGAAACTACTGAAGTTCCAGGGTTGTTTGTTAAATATGAATTTAGAAGAGTTCATTCTCGGCATAATATATGCAGGTGATGTTTATTCCTAATTCATAACCGGTCTGTAAATCAATTCCACCGGAGGTAGTCATAAGGCGATAATCTGTCGGTGACAAATTATTTTTATTAAGAAACACAAGGAGTCTATTCATTGGGTAATTACCCCCACCGGTAAATGATTTACTAAAAGTTTTTGGCATGATTATTTTTCTAAAGTACGACAAAATGATTCTAACTTAAAGGTAATTCTAACTTGAAAATGATTGTAACTATAAAAGAGTATAGCACAAGTAGCGCTCTATGTATGCCTTTAGCTTTTCAGGTAACTAAACTGGGATTCTATTTTTTTTAATTTGGGAGAAATAACTAAACGGCAGTATGGTTGGTTGGGGTTATTGGCGTAATAATCAAAGTGGTAATCCTCGGCGGGATAAAAATTCAGGAGTTCTTTTATTTCCGTAACAATGGGACCTGGGAATTTTTTAGCAAGCGTTAATTTATTTATATATTTTTCAGCTTGTTGTTTTTGACTTTCGCTTGTATAAAAAATAGCCGAGCGATATTGAG
>JBBSAU010000056.1:0-5232 GCA_038251925.1 Patescibacteria group bacterium
AATAAGGCGTTTCGCGAGATATTCAAATTTTACTTCATCAAATCTTAAAACTACTTCGTCTGCCATATAAAATAAAAAAAATTACTGATAACCCAAATAGATTAACAGATTTACTGAAAAATTACTAGTCTTAGCTATATTTACCTTAGCAATGTTAGTCTTAAATATTTTAGCCAGAGCTAAACAAACTTAAGGCACTTTATTTTAAGCGCTTTACTTTAGGCTTCATAAATCGCAGAGGCAACCGCTCCCGCCGCTTCTTTGTTAAAGGGATCAGGTAATATTAAGTCGACGGTTGGTGCTTTTATTAAGCTCGCTAAATTAATCGCGGCTCGAATTAACATTTCATCCGTTATTTGCTTAACCTTATTATCGAGGGCTCCACGAAAAACTCCTGGGAAAACTAAAACATTATTAATTTGATTGGGATAATCACTGCGGCCACTAGCAACAATATAAGCTCCAGCGGCGTTCGCCTCCTCGGGCATAATTTCGGGAACGGGATTAGCGAGTGCAAAAATAATTGGCTTCGCGTTCATATCTTTAACCATATAAGGAGTTAGAACTCCCGGGGCGCTCACACCGATAAAGACATCTGCACCTTTAAGGGCGTCAGCTAAAGTTCCACTTAAATTTTCGTGATTAGTTAAAGTCGCGAGCTCTATTTTTGCCGGTTTTAAATCTGGGCGACCTTTGTAAATAATTCCTTCACGATCGCAGAGAATTATATTTTTAAAACCATAGCCTAGTAGTAAGCGGGCAATCGCTGAGCCAGCTGCCCCCGAACCATTAATCACTAACTTCGCTTCTTCTTTATTTTTCTCGGCGACTTTTAAAGCATTAATTAGGCCAGCTAAAACCACCGTCGCGGTTCCATGCTGGTCATCATGCATAACCGGAATATCGAGCTCAGCTTTTAAACGATTTTCAATTTCAAAACAACGTGGCGCTGAAATATCTTCTAAATTAATCCCGCCGAAAACTGGAGCTAAATGTTTAATGGTCTTAATAATTTCTTCAGTATCCTGAGTATCAAGACAAATTGGGAATGCATCGACGCCGGCAAATTCTTTAAATAAAATACATTTCCCTTCCATCACCGGAATGGCGGCTTCGGCGCCTAAATTTCCTAAACCTAAAATCGCACTACCGTCACTAATAACGGCCACGGTATTTCCCTTGAGGGTTAAAGCGCGAGTTTCTGATTTATCTTTGGCAATTACGCGACAGACCTCGGCCACTCCCGGAGTATAAGCTAAACTTAAATCACTTTTATTTTTAACGGGAATTTTAGAGCAAACCGCTAATTTCCCTTGATGGGTGCGGTGCAGGTCGACGGCTTCTTGGTAAACGTCTTTCATATTTTTTTATAGTTTATTTTAATTCTAATTGATTATAGTAACATAATAATAATCTTAATAAAAGCCAGAAGTTTTCTTGAAGTTTTCTAACTGATTTTAAAATCAGCTGGCGCGGCGGGAAACTAGAAGTAAATTATTTCCATGACTAGCAAAAACTATCGCGAGTTCGCGACCAATTCCCGAGGAGGCACCGGTTATTAGGGTTATTTTTGTAGACATATTTTTATATTTTTTATTATTTATTAATTATAGCATTTTTTTGCAATCAATAAACTCCAAAAAAAATAAAATAGACCAGCCTCTTGGCAGGTCTATTTTGCTAGCGGAGAGTGAGGGATTCTTTCAGAATTGGGTTAAGTTAGAATATTAATAAAATTAAATATTTCTAAGCTCCTTTTGAAAAAAATCTTTGATGGTTGGGAAATCAATATTACGATTATTTTTAAATTTAATGGGCTCTTTGCTTATATCTTTAAAATAAACCAAGCTTTTCAAAACTAAATTAACGTCTAATTCGGGCAATTTTTTGTTTAATTTTTTCAAAATATCCCTTAAAGACACGACTTTTAAAATAAAATATAAATCTATATAATCTTTGCTGGTTGCCCTACTCACGATGGCGGCTAGTTTCATACAAGCAATATCCCCAATAGAAGCGATATTAAAATAAGGTTCATTAATTAATTTAGCTAGTAATTTATATTTATAAGTAAAAAAACTTAATTTTATATTAGCATCAATAAAAACCGTCAAGGTATTTTTTTCGTCTTGGACCTTTAATATCTTGTGCCCCTTAAAAACCTCTTTAATGATTAAAAATAGTTTTGAGGTATCAATATCATTGGGCGAAAAATAATCAAAATCAATACTATCGCGATGTCCTAACTGTAGAGCCAGGCCAGTGCCGCCAGCTAAATAAAAATCCGTCTTAAAAAATTTTAAAAGCGGTAAAATTTCTAATCTTTTCTTGTCTAAAATATTATAGAACATATTATAATCGCGATTTTATTAATTTTTTTGGATCAATATTTAAAATTAAATTCCAATAATTTAAAGATTTAGCACTTAACTCTCCACGAGCTCCATAGTTAATAAGCGTCTTTTTTATTACCGCCTTTGAATAAAAAATAAAAAGCCAATCGGTCGCTTTTTTTGAACCTAAATTTAAAAGATTTAGAATTATTCTTTTTTTGTCTCTTTGCAAATCAATTTTCTTTAAATCACTGGACCAAAGAAACGGCTGAACTGATTTTGGCAACATAATTTTATGAATTTATATTAATATTATAGCATAAATTGGCAATAAAAACAAGGTTTTTAGCGAAAAAGGTGGCAGCTTTCATCACAATAAATCTTTTAAATTTGACCCATATTTGTATTATTAATATAAAAAAACCGCTTATTATATAAAAGCGGTCTAGTGAATTCTAGTTGAATTTAATTTAAAGCCAAACTTCACGGTCGAGATTGGGCTCATCCGGTGGTACGGTTGCGGGATTATTAAAATCAATAATAAGTCCGCTATTACCGCGGTAATAGTAAGCCTCGACTGGCGGAGAGGGGTTTACTTGCAGTAATTCAGGTTTTGGAAATTTTTTGTCTTTCTCTTCTTCTATTTTTTGAGACATTTTAAAGGGCTTTAAGGGTTGGCGGAGAGACAGGGATTCGAACCCTGGGTACCTTGCGATACACAGACTTTCCAGGTCTGCCGATTAAGCCACTCTCGCATCTCTCCATTCTTTATATATATTGCTAATTCTAGGATTAGATGAACCAAAAATCTTTAAATACTTTATAACTGCATCTTCAGAATATAAAGATATTCTTCTTCCTGCGGATGTTATGTGGGGCTCTATTCCAAATTTACGAAAAATATCCGCAACTGAATTCAAAAGTTTTTTTGAGAAACTTGTAAAACAAAAGCCAATATTTTTATATTCAACTTCCCTTACCGTGTGTCGATGAACATACAAACAACCATCCGTATCAACAAGCCCGCGCACAAATACTTTTTCATAACTTGCCCTTTTTCGTATCCAACTAGGAATATCAAAATTATTCTTAATTTTATTTCCCCTTATGGCTCCTTTTTTTACTAAAAAATCAACTAAAGAAGTACTCGTGGATATAATTTGCAATGTTCTCAATCCTCTTTTTCTAAATACTACATTAACATCAAAAAGATTAAAGATAATTTTTTTTACATATTCAGCATACTCAGCATCTTTATCTGCATTTAGAGTAATTACCATTTGCCAGGGGTTCCCGATTCCGCCATCGCCAAATTCTATGCCTAATAATTCAGCCAAACGAACAGACTCTCGTGGAAACTTAATCGGCTTACGATGACTTTTCTTTGGATATTTTAAAAAATTAGGCTTCATATGACGAATCACACTCTAAATTCTACTTCAACTTTTTTTCGACAGTTGTCTTCAAACCTTCAATCGTATCGCCGTTTGAATCAATAAAATCTTCATAGGGACGAGCGCCTAAAATCATTTCATCACCGATGAAAATTGTCGGTGCGCCCTGTACATTATAAGTCGCAGCTTCAGCGCTCAGCTCCTCTATTTTTGCGGATTTTTCGCTATTAGTCAAGCAAGCGGCGAAAGTATCTTGGTTAAGCCCAATCTCTGTCGAGTAATTTCCAAAATCAGCAAAACTTAAATTTGAATTTTTTGTTTTTGCGAATAGTAAAGCGCGCATCGACATCCATTTATCCGTCCCGGCACATTCAACGGCCAGAGCTGATTCTTTCGATAATTCAGAACTCTTAGTAATAAACGGTCGGACGATTATCGCAATTTTTCCTGACATGTCTAAATTTAATTTATCTAAAGTATCGGCCAGTTGCGCGCTATATAGATTTGAATTATCTTCATAAACAAAAATCTTTAGTTCGGCTTCACGTGAACCAAATATTTTATCATCAGTTTTTAAAGTTGGATTTTTTTCCGCGCTATAACTTTGCGCCTTCGCTTGGCT
Source organism: Patescibacteria group bacterium (assembly GCA_038251925.1). Classification (GTDB taxonomy): domain Bacteria; phylum Patescibacteriota; class Patescibacteriia; order Patescibacteriales; family UBA12465; genus UBA12465. Next base: position 4,350 of record JBBSAU010000056.1, read on the forward strand.
CACAACGGTATTTTCAATAGTCGTTACTTTACTTGAGGAAATTTTAAAAATGGGACGGAGAAATATATAAGCCAAAAGTACAGCTGCAAGTAGTGCCGCTAGAATTAGTAAACCTGTTGTGAGATTTTTGTTTGTTTTCATATTTGTTTATATATTTGTTTATATATTTTTTAACTAATTTAATTTTAAATCCAGGTACTTGAATTATTGGGAACGAACCTAATTGTTTTTAAAAATTTTATATTTTTAAAAATAATAAGGCGAGTCCTTGCGTAAGAATTTTATTTTTCCAAAACTCCAGCAACTTTAATCAGCCTTCCCTCTTCAAGTCTCGGCGCAATTAACTGCGCGCCAATCGGCATAAACTTTCCGTCACTAGTTTTTACTAATCCCGCTGGAACCGAAATGGCCGGCAGGCCAGCCAGTGATGCTCCGGTTACAAAAACATCTTCCAGATACATCGCCAAAGGATCATTTACCTGCTCACCGATTTTAAAAGCGGCGTGAGGCGTAGTTGGGGTTAATAAAATATCAACATCAGCAAAAACATTTTTAAAATCTTCAATAATTAAAGTTCTCACTGACTGCGCTTTTTTATAATAAGCATCAAAATAGCCGGCGCTAAGGGCATAGGTTCCAAGCATAACGCGACGCTTAACCTCGGGACCGAAACCGGCACCACGATTTGATTTATAAAAATCTTGAAGATCTTTCGCTTCATTTTTAGCAAGTCCCCAACCGATACCATCAAAGCGAGCGAGGTTTGAACTAATTTCAGACGGTGTAATTAAATAGTAAACGGGAATTCCATATTCGGTATAAGGCAAACTTACCTCAACTATTTCCGCCCCCGCTTCTTTTAATTTAGTGGCGGCTTCTTTTA
>JBBSAU010000057.1:0-5110 GCA_038251925.1 Patescibacteria group bacterium
AATTGATTTTGGGGCAATCACTTTAACAATAACATTGCCAGTCGAAGTTTTTTCAAGACTAATTGGCTCAATAGAAATTGTTTCATTGTTGTTTAATACGAAGTGAACGGTTGCTAGGCTTTTATTTAAGCCAACACCATTTGTCCAGAAAGACATTTCTTCTCCTGGTGTTGGAACGAGTGGGGTTTGAGAAATGATGGTTGGAATAATTTCTAGAGAAACATAATTAGATCTCTGGCCATTTATAATTACACTAACTTGACCATTTTGTGCCAAATCTGGGACAACCACATCAATCCAAGTTCCAGATGGATCAATCTTCTCAGGACTAATCCAAGTAGAAATATTTCCATCCAAGCCTGTAAATTCAACTGTTAGAGTTGAGGGGTTTTTATAGCCCTGGCCCATTAAACGGATTGTTTCACCAATTTTAGCGGCCGGAATGAGACTACTGGAAATAGGCATTCTTCGAGATTTACTAGATTTAATTGAGCTGAGAATAGGGCGAGCGGAATAAGTCAGGGCGTCCGCCTTGTCAGATTCGATGCCGCCAACCTTAACGGTTACTTTTAATTTACTAAGTAGTTTAGGGGTTACTACTTCAACAGACTCTGTATTGTCGGTTTCATTAATTGTCTTAACAGTCGCACCCGCGCTAGAAATGAACTTTCCATTTTCATCGTAGAAATTGACAACCGGACGGTTGGCGATTCCTTTTCCTAAAATAGTTATTTTGTCACCGATTTGCTCATAACCCTTACGGCTCCATCCGAGGCTGTAAATTAAAGGCTTAACGGTGTAATTAAGAGAGGCGCTTTTATTTTCAACGCTAACGTTTTTAAGATTTGAGTGATAAGTGCGGGCACTAATTCTTCCGCTCGCGATTCCAGCGGGAACCTTGATAACAACTTGAGAAAGTTGATTATCAATAATGCTTGGCTTAATCCATTTTTCACTAATCTTTCCTTTTGTGTCTGTGACATTTAAAATTATGAAATTTTGATCATTATTAGGACTAAAGCCAGTGCCGTAAACAACTAAATCCTCATCGGCCCTGATTGGCTTCGGATTAAAATCGCTTATTTTAATTAAGACATTGTAATCAAATTGGCCTACTAGAGAGCCGCTGACATATACTTTTCCGACGCCAGCAAAGCTTTGCTGGGGCATATCGAAATAGATAGTATTATTTTTTATAGATGTCGGCGTGAATTGTTTGAAACCACTTGTGTTGTTTTGCTCATTAAAATAGGGAAGCTCTATTTTTATTTCATTTAAGGGAATTAAGTTGCCATTTGTTAAAACTAAGCTCTTATCTTTATCTCCGATAAATCCACTTATGTTTGTTGTCGATAAAGAAATATTGTTTTCGTATAAATTTAAACCATCAAGATAAAGGGTTGATCCATTAGCTAAATCACCAAAGGCGAAAGAGAGGGCTGTTTGACCGCTCGTTGTTGGCGTAAAGACTAATAAGTAATTATTCCATTGTTTGTTTAGGTTAATTTCTTGAGCAGCGGTGACACCTTTGTGACTATCAAGGTTTTCTAAATAGATAGAAAGTTGAGCATCAGTCGATGACTTAGCAAAAAAGGAAAAATAATATGTTTTACCTTGAGTAACTGCGAAGTGATTTAAATTAGCTCCAACTAAGCCAGCATCAAAACGTCCCCTGGAAGTACTTGTGGATTCAATGCTCGCCGAGTAAGAACCATAGCCGAAGGGAACATCATAGCTTCTCACGAGTGAGAAATCGGAACTTGAAGCTGTTTGCCATAGATACCAATAATTATCAGCGTCTTGCTCGAAGCTGGAATTAGCTATTAGATTACTCGCGGCCGCTTGAGCCTCCTTCGTTGCTGAATAATTGAGGATCGGGAAGGGTAGAAGCGAGGCAATAAATAGGACTAGAACCGAAACCATGCCAAATTTTTGCGCTAATTTTAAATGTTTTTTCATATTTTTGATGCTTATTAAGCAATTAATTATACTTGACAAAATGTAAAAAAATGTTTTTACTCTAGAGTATAGCATTTATATAATAACTTGTCAAGTATAGATTGCGGTAATGTGCCCGAGTCGTGATATAATCAATTTAGAACTTTAAAAAATAGCGACATGAATAAAATTCTTGGAAAAACCATCGGGCGACTTTGGCTATCATTTTTGGCCCTGCTCGCCGTCTACATTTTTAAAATAAGTAATCGCATTAAAGTACGGGGCAGAAAAAACTTACCGCGCGGGGTGCGTATCTTATATGCTTCAAATCACCAAACTCTAATTGATTCACTTTTAATTGGCATTAGTGTGTCCTCACTCTTGGATATATTCTTCCGTTATGATCGAGTGCCCTTCAATGCGCCTGATTTTGATAATTTCTATAAACATCCTTTGGGAGAACAAATAATGGAGATGTCAAAATGTATTCCAGTCCATAGGCACAGTATAAAACGAGAAGTAATTAATAAGGACATCGCAAATTTTTGTGAAGCCCTTAGTAAAAGTAACCTAGTGCTTTTCTTTGAGGGGACTAGAACGCGAAATGGTAAAATTGGAGATTGTAAATATGGAGTTGCACAAACAATAATAATTGCTAAGCCAAGGTTTGTTGTTCCTATTTATTTACACAATGTTCAAATGATTATGCCGATTGAGTCCGGCTTTAATTTCGCTAAAATTTATGGCGGGAATAAGGGAGAACTATATATTGGTAAACCAATTATGTTTAGTGACCTCACTGATCTAGCGGTAATTAAAGCTGAAATTAAAGAGGCTGTTCTAAGTTTAGAAAATTTAGCCAAAACAAAAAGCAAAAAACGCTAAGAGCATCAGGCGCAACAATTGTTGCGCCTTTTTTAATTATGCTATAATTTATTGATAATTAATAAGTATTAGAAAAATAAGGATTAGAAATAAATGATAAATAAAGAAAAATATTCCATTGCCTATTTAAGTATGGAAATCGCGCTTGAAAATAATATTAAAACCTATGCCGGCGGCCTTGGCGTCTTGGCGGGTGACATATTAAAATCAGCGGCGACTAGGAAATTTCCATTAATCGGATTAACTCTTTTAAATAAATATGGATATTTTAAACAAAAAATAAATTCATCCGGAAATCAAATAGAATTAATTGATCGAGATTTTGATTTTTCTCTTCTAAAAAAATTAAGTACAGAAGTTGAACTACTTATAGGAGAAGAAAAAATTAGAATTGGCGTTTGGCAATATTTAATTAAAGGTTTAGATAAATTTGAAATACCCGTTTATTTTTTGGATACGGATATCAAGGAAAATAAAAATAAGTTTCGTGAACTATCAACAAGCTTGTATGGGGGGGATCTAGAATTCCGTTTACAACAGGAAATTGTTTTAGGGCGAGGCGGTTTAAAAATATTAGAAGCTCTCGGCTATAAGAATATAAATAAATATCATTTAAACGAAGGCCATGGAGCTTTCGCGGGAGTTGAGTTATTTTCTAAATCACAAAAGATTAGTAATGCAGAAAAAATCAATGATGTAAAAAAGAAGTGTATTTTTACTACCCATACGCCAATTAAAACAATTTATGATGATTTTTCACTAGAATTAATTTTGAAAAACCAAAAAGATTTTCCCTTAAGCTTGCCCGGTCTTATTATTAATAATAAAATCAATACGCTTGATCTAGGTTTTTATTTTGCCGGTTATATAAATGGCGTTTCTAAAAGGCACTATGAATTGTTGCAAAGTATCTATCCCAAACAGAAAATTGAAGCAATAACTAATGGGGTAAATTCGGCCTATTGGACAGCGGCTGATTTCAAAAAATTATACGATAATTTTAGTCCCGGCTGGAGAGTGGATGCGGGCCTCTTGAAAAAAGCGAAGCTAATCCCATTAGCTGAGATTTGGAAAGCGCATCAAAAATCAAAAAAAAGACTTTTAAAATATATTAGAGAAAAAACTGATATAAATTGGCAATTAGATATTTTTACTTTTTGTTTTGCCAGGAGATTTACCGACTATAAGCAACCATTGTTATTATTTACAGACGTCGAACGCTTAATTGATATTTTAGAATCCGGCGGCGGTGCGCAAATAATATTTGCCGGCAAAGCTCATTTGCGTGACTTAAGCGGGCAGGAGGCGATTAAAAAGATTTATCAAATTAAGAAAAAATATAAGAAATTAAAAATAATTTTTTTAGAAAATTATAATCTTAAACTAGCCCAACTACTAGTGGCTGGAGTTGACCTTTGGATAAATGTACCCATACCACCGCAAGAAGCGTCAGGAACTAGTGGCATGAAAGCCGCTCATAATGGCGTTCCGCAATTAAGTACTCTCGACGGCTGGTGGCTTGAGGGATTCATAAAAAATAAAACTGGTTGGTCTATGTCGAGCGCCGATGATCTTTACGAAACTTTGAAAAATGAAATCTTACCGAAGTACTACCAATCTCCGGAAAAATGGCGAATTATTATGAGAAATGTAATCAGTTTTAATGCTTCATATTTTAATAGTGATCGCGTCTTGACTGAGTATATTAAGCGGGCTTATAAATAAAAATTTATAAAATAAAAAGCAGTCGTTTAAAAGCGACTGCTGTGTTTTACTTTTCATTTGGGATAGATACTCGGAAAGTTGTTTCGCCTTCTTGGGGGTGGTAGCTTATATCGCCGCCATGAGCTTTTGCGATTAATTTCGCAGAATAAAGGCCCAGACCGTTTCCATTAAATTTTCCCGAGGTCGCATATTTTTGAAAGAGCCTTTCTTGAATAACGACAGGCACGTCACCAAAGTTATGAATGGAAAAAATAATGTTTTTACATTCCCAGGAAACTGTTAATGAAATTTCAGAGCTATCTGGCGGTGAGGCTTCAGCCGCATTGCGCACTAGATTAATTAACAGTGACTGAAAGAGACCTCTTTCAACTTTTATTTCCGATTGCTCAAGAGTGATCATTTTTTTATGATCAAGCCTAACCATTAGATTTATAGTGGAGGCAATTTCTAAAAAAGAATATTCTTTTTTTATGTCTTTGATAAAATCAAAAATTCCGATGGCTTCTTTTTTAACAACTATATCTCCTTGTTCCATTCGGCCGAGTAATAAAGAGGCTTTGGC
>JBBSAU010000058.1:0-4914 GCA_038251925.1 Patescibacteria group bacterium
AAGAATGAGCGGTGCTAGGAAAAGCCCAATGGCGTTTGGGTAGCCGAAAAAGGAAACCACCCGGCGGCTTGCCTCATTTGCCCAGTAGGGGTTAGAAATATAGAGGCCAGTAATTTTTTGATAAATTGCAAAAATGGAAACGGAGGCAGCTGATAATAAAAGTGCCCAGAGTATCTTTTGCCAATCTTTTTTGTCGCGATAAATATTTAGAATTAAAATAAAAACTAGAATCGGTTCAAAAAAGTAAGCTTTCCAAATTCCCAGTGCGCCGAGATTAAAGCCGGCAACTCCAGCGGCCACAAAAGAGAGAATTATCAGTAAAATTATTTCAATGGAAAATGGATAGTAGATCTTTTCAGCTCTTTTTTTAAAAATATTTTTAATTTGCGGTATAAAATATTTAAAAAACCAAACTGCAAAAGTAATTAGAACCATTATTTCAAGAACAGTTGAGGGAACACCGAAAACAGAAAACCTGATAAGATAAGTCGGTAAAGCGGCAATGAGTAAAAACAAAGCATAGTCGAGACGACTAAGCGCTAAGACTAGAAAAACGATAGAAAAAATTATTATTCCGATAAGCATAAAATTCTTATTAACTACTAGTATTATATCACCCGTTATCCAAACAAACAAAAACCGCTCCGTAGGGAGCGATTTTATTTCTAGTTAGCTCTTTCAACGTATTCTCCAGTTTCAGTATTGATGCGAATTATATCCCCTTCATCGATAAACATTGGAACATTTATTTTTGCGCCAGTTTCAATTTCGACTTGCTTATTAACGTTACCAGCGGAATTTCCCTTAACACCAGGCGGAGCAGATACAACCTTAAAGTCCATTTTAACAGGTAAACTAATTGAGACAGGTTTGCTTTCAAAATAGAGAACATCAACGTCGGTCCCATCTTTTAAAAACAGTGACGCTTCACCGATTTCTTCAATCGGCAAATTAAATTGTTCATAATTTGCATTATCCATGAAGTAAGCCTCATCTTTATCTTTATACATGAAGTTGGCCTTTTTTGTCTCGGTCTCAGCTTCGTCAGCTTTTTCTGCACCCTGATAAGTTCTTTCTTGAATGCTGCCATTTATTAAATTACGGCATTTAACTTTTAAAACTGCCCCACCGCGTCCCATTTTATGGTGATCAGTTTTAATAATGATATAAGGCTCAGCATTAAGTTTAATAACTTTGCCAGTTTTAATTTGATTAAAGTTCAACATAAGGTTTTCAGGCTTATTGAATTATTTATGAGTCGGAGAAAGTAGAGCCATTATACGTGAACGCTTAATAGCCATCGCTAATTTTCTTTGGTGCCAAGAGCAAACGCCTGTTCTATCGCCAGGTAAAATTTTCATATAAAAATTTATAAAGCGTTTTAAAGTTCGAGTGTCTTTGTAGTCAACGTCAAGATTATTGACGCAGTAGTAACATTCTTTAATTTTTTTTGTCATAAGATTATTAATTTATTAGAAGGGAATATTTTCAACGCGAATTTCTTCGTCGTCAATATTTTCGTCAGGGATTTCAATCGTCGCTTCTGAACCATTACTTGAACCAGTGCTTGGGCCACCGAATGGAGCTGCTCCTTTTGAGTCGAGCATAATCATATTTTCGGTAACAATTTCGGTTCGATATCTTTTTACTCCATCCTGCCCAGACCAGTCGCTAGTTTGAAGACGGCCTTCAATAAATACTTTTGAGCCTTTGTGTAAATATTTTGCGCAGATATCAGCTAGTTTTCGCCAGGCGATGATATTGTGGAATTCAGTTTTCTTTTGTTGCTGGCCACTTTGGTCAGTCCAGACTAAATTAGTAGCGATAGAAAATGAGGCGACATTTTGTCCGGAAGGAGTATTTCTCATTTCAGGATCGCGAGTTAAATTACCAATTAACATTGCTTTGTTTAAGTTCATATTATTGGAAAATTCTATTTTATAGAATTTAATTTAATTAAATTAAATCTTTGGCATTTAAGATGCCCTCCAATTTTTCGTCTAAATCCTTTAAATCAACTCGTGTGTCTTTTGCTTTTGAAGTAGACACTGGAGTGATAGAAGTAGACGCTTTTTTCTCTTTTGCTTCTTGTGTTTTTTCTTCGGCTGCCTTTTTAGAATCGATCTTGGCGCGAATTACTTTAGCGCGCGCAATTTCGGCATCAGACTTTGCTTTTTTAACGACGATTTGGTGTCGTAAAACATCAGCTGATAGTCTTAAATTTTGATCGACTTTGGCTAAGAATTCCCCTTCTAGATCAAATTCAAACAAACCGTAATACCCGTAGGCATTGTGTTTAATTTCATAGGCGAGTTTTTTCTTACCCCAATATTCAGTTTGGGTAATTTTACCGCCATTTTCAGTGATAACTTGACCGACTTTATCCGCTACGGTTTTGGCCTCATCATCCGTAAATTTATTTGGCATGATGAAGAGCATCTCGTAATGGGTCGCTCCGGCTGCTTTGGTCTTTGACATAGTAATTATAGATTATAGAGCTTAAAAATTATTTAAAGATATTCTAAAGAATTTCTTAAGATCCATTATTAAATAAAATCCCCAAGTATTCTAAATCCCTTGGGGTTGAGAATACCTTTAATTATGCTCTAATATTGGCACAATTATCTTGACTTTATGCCAAGACATGGGAAAGATATTGTTTATATTTATTTGTAAAAATAGATTATCACGAATATTAATTAATTACAAGGGCATAAGAATTGCCAGCTTGAATTTATTAAGATAGAATAATATCATGAAATACTTTTTTGTATTAGGAACAAATGCGGCTCTGTCAGTCGCCGAATTAGCAGCGGTTGTTGACCTAAAAAGGGTTAGTCTTTTGGCCGCAGATTTTTTAATTTGGGAAACAGAAACGGAAATAAATGCGGATAATTTAATGAAGAGGCTTGGTGGGGTTATTAAAATTGGTGAAATTAAAGAAGAGCTAAAGGAGGGAAATGAGGAAAAATTACTAAAAACTTTAACCGAACTGGCTAAAATTAAAAAATATCAAAGTAAGGAGGGTAAATTTAATTTCGGGTTTTCCGACTACGGAAAATTTCAGTTCAATAAACAAAATCTCGGTTTAAAATTAAAAAAATACTTTAGTGAAGAAAAAATAAGTTCACGTTTTGTTATTAGTCGTGAAAAAAATTTATCGAGCGTAGTGATTACACAAAATAAATTAATAGTTCGCGGTATTGAATTTGTTCTAATTAAAGAAGGAGAGAATATATTAATTGGTGAAACTTTATCAGTTCAACCATTTAAAGACTTGTCGCGACGTGACTACGGACGGCCGGCGCGTGACGATGAATCGGGAATGATACCGCCGAAATTGGCGCAAATTATGATTAATTTAGCGCAACTTAGAAGTTTTGAAGACATTATTGTTGATCCTTTTTGTGGTTCTGGTACAATTTTAAGTGAGGCAATGCTGGCCGGCTATAAGCACTTATTTGGTTCCGATATTTCGCCGCGAGCAATTGATGACACTCATAAAAATATCAGCTGGACCCGTGAACTGTATGCGATTAAAGATGTGAATATAAAAATTCTTGTAAAAAATGTTATAAATTTATCAAAATTCATTAAGGCTGGTTCGGCCGAAGCGATTATTACTGAACCATTTCTCGGTCCGCAAAGAGGTTTGATTGATTTTAAAATTGTTGCCCGAAATTTAGAAGATTTATATAGTTTAGCAATCCAGGAATTTAAAACTGTTTTAAAAAAGAAGGGACGGGTTGTGATGATCTGGCCAATGTTCTATGGACAAAGACCAATTACTCCAAAATATGATGGTTTTAAAATTTTAAATATGATTCCCGAAGATTTACGCCAAAGTGAATTTATTAAAAAACATAATCGTGAAACGATTGTCTATGGTCGCCCAGGACAGAAAGTTTACCGCGAGATAGTTGTTCTTGAAAAGGAATAAAAAGAATGCTTGTCGTGCATATAAAAAATGTCTTAATTAATTTTAAGACATTTTTTGTTTCTATTTTTACTTAAGTGGGCGCGCCGCCTAGGTAGGCAATTTTATTTACCAAACTATTTAATGAAATATTATCTATTTATCAAAAAATTACAGACATCGCCGTCTTTGACAATATAATCCTTACCCTCAGTCCGTATTAGGCCCAGCTCCTTGGCTTTAGCATCACTACCGACTTCAACAAATTTTTCCCAGTTTATAACTTCTGCTCGAATAAAGCCTTTTATAAAGTCAGTGTGAATTTCACCAGCTGCCTGAGGAGCCTTTGAGCCAGTTTTAATGGTCCAGGCTCGGGATTCGTCAGCCCCAGTCGTAAAAAAGGTATCAAGACCGAGTAATTTATATGAACTTTGAATTAGTCTATCTAGCCCACTTTGTTCTAGGCCAAGCTCTTTAATGTATTCGGCCTGGTCTTCTTCGGGCAGATTTACGATTTCTTCCTCTAATTTTACGTTAATTTTAATAATTAGGTCTTTGGTTTGGGGAAGAACATCTCCAGAATGACTTTCGTCTATATTTAAAAGATATAAGATTGGTTTAATTGTTAACAATGATAGAGCCTTAACATAAGGCAGATCTTCGTCGCTAAATTCAAGATCACGAACTGCCTTTCCAGCGGCTAAATGTTGAAATATTTTATCTAATATTCGAGCACTATTAATTAATTCCTTATCTCCGCTTTTGGCCTCGCGCTTAACTTTATCAAGGCGTTTTTCAACGGTCGCTAAATCTGCGAATATTAGCTCCATGTTTATTGTTTCTTTATCGCTGGCCGGGTCAATACGTCCATCAACGTGGATTATATTTTTGTCCTTAAAATCACGAATGACCTCACAAATAGCATCACATTCTCTAATATGAGCCAAAAATTTGTTTCCAAGACCTTCGCCTTTACTTGCACCAGCGACTAAGCCGGC
>JBBSAU010000059.1:0-4820 GCA_038251925.1 Patescibacteria group bacterium
AACATAATAAGCAGACGCCCAGGGTATTTTTTTTACAATACCTATTTGTCGCTCGAAATGAGCAGTTCTGCCAAACGATAAATTAACCTTTGGGCTAGTTTGTTATGTTGGGTGAATCAGGACTGCTCTTTTTGATTATTAAAACATAATTATATGAACGACAAAAATGAAAACACAACTAAATACGCTCTCTACTGTCGAAAGTCTACCGAAGACAGTAGTCGGCAAATTCTTTCTCTAGATTCACAAGAGAAAGAAATGCTTCAGCTTGCTCAAAGTTTAGAATTAAATATTGTCCAAATATTTAGAGAAAGCAAATCCGCCAAAAAACCTGACAACCGTCCGCAATTTACCGAACTTATCAATTTGATCAAGCGAGGAAAAATTGACGGCGTTATCTGTTGGAAGATAGACAGGCTTTCTCGCAACCCAATAGACTCGGCAACTATTCAATGGCTATTGCAGCAAAACCAATTGAAAATTATTCAAACAATGGAAAGACAATACTTGCCAGGCGACAATGCTTTGCTCTTCAACGTTGAAAGTGGAATGGCTAATCAGTTTATTTTAGACTTAAGTAAAAATGTTAAACGAGGAATAAGAGCAAGGTTAGAGCGAGGCGGTTGGCCTAATTTAGCACCCTTAGGATATTTAAATAAAGACTCTAAAATCATTATTGATAAAGCAAGGGGAAAATATATTGTTAGAATTTTTGAATTATATAAAACTGGTAAATATAGTGTTAGAGAAATCTCTGATATTTTATTTAAAGAGGGTTTTAGAAGTCGGAGCGGTATTAAATATCACAAAAGCAAAATTCATAAAATATTATCAATGCCTTTCTATTGCGGACTAATGGAAAAAGACGGAAAAATATATCAAGGGACTCATCAACCCTTAATCTCTAAAAAACTATTTGACGAAGTTCAAGAAACGCTAAATAAAAAAGCTCATATTAAAAAACAAAATATCCCCTTTGCTTTTCGGGGTTTACTTAGGTGTGCTAATTGCGGTTGTCTATTAACAGCCACAAAAAAGAAAGGGAGACTAACATATTACTACTGTACTAATGGCAAAAATATTTGTAATGAGCATAAGGCCTATATTAAAGAGGAAAATCTATCACTAGAATTAAATACTATTTTTGATAAATTAGTCTTTAGCGAAAAAATGGTTAATCTCGTCTATAGATATAAGTTAAAAGAAAGCTCGTCGGTTACATCATATTTAGAAGAGGCTATTTTAAACCTAGAAAATAGGGTTAAAACACTCGAAGAACGCAAAAGAGTATTGCTTGATAGCTATCTAGATAAAATCGTTTTGGAGGGCGATTATAGGGTCAAGAGCCAAGCGATAGATAATGACATAGTGCTTATCACTAAAGACATGAACGAGTTAAAAACTAAAAAATCAAGCCAGGACGATACAACTTTGGAACGGATAAAAAACTTCTTTTTAGAGCCAAAACAAATGAAAAAAGAGTTTTTAGCTTCAATTCCTGAAAAACAACGAGATACGCTAATTGACCTACTTTGGAACGCTAGTGTTGAGAACAAAAAAATCGCTAATATTTCATTTAAACAGCCATATGATGTACTGTCTAAAATCGAAAATAAAAGCGATTTTTCATCAGTGCGGAGAGGGAGGGATTCGAACCCTCGGTACCCTTTCAGGCACGACAGTTTTCAAGACTGTTCCATTCGACCGCTCTGGCACCTCTCCTAATATTTATACAAAATCACTCTATCATAAAATAAGTGCCTTTGTAAACACTAAAATGAATTAGTCTAAAAGCACTTATTAAAATTAATTGTATATCAAGTTTTTTTACTTCTTTAAAGCTTCAATATCCCGCAAAACCTCTTCAGCATGCTCAGCCGGCTTTACTTTTTCATATACTTTAGCGATTTTACCCGCAGGATCAATTAAATATGAAACCCTCTTAAATAAGCCATTCGCCTCATAGGCTTTAACAATTTTTTTATCACTATCTGATAATAACGTAAACGGCAAATTAAATTTTTGCACAAATTTATCGTGGCTGGCAACCGAATCAGTACTCACTCCTAGAATTACTATCTCAGATTTAGAGAAATGTGGATAATTATCGCGCATAGCACAGGCCTCAGCCGTGCATCCCGGAGTATTATCTCGCGGATAGAAATACAATAAAACCCATTTCCCTAAATAATCAGCCAGCTGGTGGTTTATTCCATTTTGATCAGGCGCAGAAATTGCAGGTGCGATTATACCAACTTTTAACATATATTTTTTATTAATTCTAATATTTATAGTACGCTTTTCACCAAAATAACTTTGTCATTAAAAAAATCTTTACATTGATGTACTTATGTAAATAGTTTATCTAAAATTAAATTTTAATTCCCACTTTTTAATAATTTTTTTCAGCTCATCAGTGTGCCCGCTAAAATTATGCGGGGCTTTATTTACAATCTTAATATCCGACCCCCTACCAATAGGCACATCAGAAAACCATTTTGCAATATCTTTAATTGGCCTTTCACGATATTCATCATTACCTGCTAAAATAATTAAAAGTGGTTTCTTGGCGCTTATTAAAATCTTTGGATTTTTACCCGAGGCATAACTAAAAATTTCTTCTTGGCTGTCAGGGGAAAATAAGCTTAAAAATCTTTGAGCGTCCGTTGGCATGGGCCATAGATTTATCGGCATTAATTCAAATCCCCTTTTTTCCTTAACCATTAATTTAGCAACAGAGATTAATTTCTTATATTTGTTAATTTCAGTATTAGCAAACATGTCAGCAAAGTCACTCATAGGCGCAAGCAAAATTGCTCCCCTGACTTTACTTTTAGGACGTTTAGCTAAATAATAAACGCTCTTCTGGCAACCAGTTGAATGGCCAACTAAATAAATCTGTTTCGCCTTATTTTTAAGAGCGTATTCAACTGCGCCATCAATATCATCAACACAATCTGTAAAAACTTCATGTGCAAAACCCATGGTATAATTTTTAAATCCTTTGGCTACACTTTTATTTATTTTGCTTATTCGGTTTATTGTCCCAAATCCACGATTGTTAAAAACAATGGCCGCACTGTTTTTACTGGTTAAACTTTCGGCTAATTTTAATTGAGAGAAAAGACTGCCACCTAAACCATGAAGGAAAATATAAACTGTCTGGGCTTTTTGTGAACCCAACCACAAGCCATCGAGCAAATACTTCTTTGGCGTTTGAATTTTTATAATCTGGCAATTATACATATTATTAATTATTATAAATGTTAGGCTGAAAGCTACTATTAAAATTAATTACCGACGGAACAACGCTGTCTATTTTTTTATTTTTAATCATTACCTTAAGGACTAAAGCATTTTTCGTGTCGGCCGAAAAATTTTGATCAAAAATAAAGTTTCCTAAACTATAGGCGACCGTGACTCCTTGAATATCACCAATTTCCTGAGCAACATGCGGATGATGTCCAATTATTAAGGAAGCTCCAGCCGCTACCGCTGCGGCCGCAATTTGCTTTTGATGCTCATTGGCTTTCGTTTCATATTCTCTACCCCAATGGAAAGAAACAATTACTAAATCAGATTTTTCTTTAGCGACTTTAATATCTTTAACCATTTGCGCTTGATCAAGATAAGCAAACCCGGACTCATCACCCTTAGCCGCTTTACTTTCGGGCAAGAGATCGGTGTAAGCTAAAATAGTTGTTTTAACGCCATTTATTTCTGAATAAGAACCGCTATGCGCTTCCGCAAAATTTTTGCCGCCACCGGCATAAGCCAAGCCGACATTTTTTAAATTTTTCATCGTTTCTAAAAATGCTTCACTACCATAATCAAACGCATGATTATTGGCAATCGATAAAACTGTAAACCCAGCCTCTTTTAATCCAAAAGCGGCGCGAGGATCGGCCCGAAAAGGATAAAGGCTGCCTGTTGACTTACCAATGCTTGAAATCGGACTTTCTAAATTACCAAAAATTAAATCAGCTCCAGAAAAAAATGGCTTTATTTTTTCAAACGGAAAGTTATAATCTTGGCGTTTCTCCATAATATCACCGATATAACGCGAGAGCATAACATCACCAACAAAAATAAATTCGGCATTTCCAGTCGCGGTACTGGTCTTAGTATAAACGGCGCTAATGTAACTAGTTGAAGAAGCAACTTTTAAGGTTGTATAATCTTGAGAATTTTTATGTTCTAAAATATCCGCTTGGGTATTAAAAAAATCTGTCTGCAAACTTGCCTGGGTATATAAAGCGGCGACGGAATCAAGATTATCCGGCTGACTAAGTGCTAAAATATTATCTAAGTTACCAGATTGAATCGCCGAAATAGATGCCTCATCAAACTGAGCGGCTTGTACGGGACTAAGGTAATGAGAAAAATCAGTACTTTGGATGATAAGCGAATCTGCCGGCAATTCTTTTTTTAAGATGGCGATCGTTTGATCAAGTTGCAAACGAGAAACAGTCGGCTTAAAAGTAATTGCCGTTACTTTAGCCTCAGGAAAATAATATCTGATAAAAGGCAGAATCGCTTGCAAGCCGTGTTCACGATAAAAAAAATTACTCTCACTTATAAAAGGCAGCTCCTCTAATTTCCGAGAAATTTCTTTGTCTGTTTTTACTTCACCAAAAACAGTCGAAAAATTTCTTGTCGTTACGGAAATTTCGGTCTGCCCGGCGGAAAAATGATCGGGGCTAAGTAAAACGATATTTTGATATTTTCCAGCTGATATATATTTAAATGCATCGGCAATTAAATCAATAGCTAAAAGATGATGAGGTATTATAAGACCCGTAATCTTGGCACTCGCAACT
>JBBSAU010000060.1:0-4719 GCA_038251925.1 Patescibacteria group bacterium
AGAGTCGACTCATAAAGCTTAGACAGATTTTTAATGTTAAAAAATGCTCAATATCGAACAACAAATCATTAAACAATTGGAGATTTCTAAAAATATTTTGATTATTTTTCCGACTGATTGGGATGGCGACGCTGTCGCCTCGTCTTTAGCGCTCTATTTATTTTTGAAACATGAAGGTTTTGAGGTTTCGGTCGCCGCTCAAGCGTCAGAAGATAATAAAAACTTATTCTCTTTTTTGCCTAATCATGGCTTAATTCAAACAAATTTAAATAATTTACGGCGTTTTGTAGTTTCGGTTGATATTAGCCAAGCCAAAGTTGACCAAATTAAATATCTAGTTGAAAACAATACCCTTAACTTCATTATTTCACCATCAGAGGGCTGGTTTAAGCCTGAAGATGTCAGCGCTAAGGCTGGTGAATTTAAGCATGATTTGATTATTGTGATGGGCGCTAGCGATCTTGAGTCACTGGGCACACTCTACGATCAAAATGTTGAATTCTTTTATAAAACTACAATCATAAATATCGACCACAAGGCCAGCAACGAAAGTTTTGGTCAAATTAATCTAGTTGATCTTAATGCTGTTTCTATATCCGAAATTCTTTTTTATCTTTTGAAAAATTATAAACCTGATTTAATTAATGAAGAAATCGCCACCTGTCTTCTGGCTGGAATTATTCAAAAAACAAGAAATTTTAAAACATCCAATCTCACACCACGAACATTACTCACTACTTCCGAATTAATATCAATTGGCGCTAATCGAGAAGAAGTCGTCGACCATTTATTTAGATCTCGCGATTTAAACACCCTTAAGTTATGGGGAAGGGTTCTTAACAATCTTCGATCTGAAAACAATGAAGAGTTAATTTGGTCAAAAATATATCTTAAGGATTTTAAAGAGACTGGCTCATCAACTGACAGCTTAAGTGATATTATCGACGAGTTAATAATGAACGTGCCTAATGCTAAATTAGTTATTCTTTTTTGTGAAAATTCTTTATCAGAAACAAAAATAATAATATATTCTCTTAAAAATATTAATGCCCTAGAAATCTTAAAAGATTATGGGTTCGTGGGGACAATAAAAATATCATCAGCCATAATAAAAAAAGATATTGAAACCACTAGTTCTGATTTAATTCCCGAGCTTAAAAATAAACTTGAAAAATTAAGCGCTTAATGGTATAAAATAAAGCAAAACTATTATTAGGCCACTCTTGCAATCTTTATTGTCGGTCATTATAATGGGCATATAGCTCAGTTGGTTAGAGCACCGCTCTTATAAAGCGGGGGTCGATGGTTCAAGTCCATCTATGCCCACATTAAACATTTAGGGCTCGTAGCTCAGTTGGTTAGAGCGCTACGTTGACATCGTAGAGGTCACAGATTCGAGTTCTGTCGGGCCCACCGACTAAAATTTCTTCGTTTTTAACGAAGATTTTTTATTTTAATCATTTACATATCTCTCAAAAATTGGTAAATTAAAAGAAAGAATATAATTATATGATTTTCAATAAGAGAGCCGTCACGCAAGCCCTTGTCCAAGAAAGTGCTGAGCCGTCAATAAATGAATGGCTAAATTATGAGGATGACGAAACAGAGGGACAGTTGGCAATAGATGTCTTTCAAACAGACAAAAAAATAATAATCAAGTCGACGATTGCCGGAGTTAAACCGTCAGACTTAAAAATATCACTTCATCATGACCTTTTAACTATTAAGGGGGCACGTTCGGTTAAAGAAGAGGTCAGAAACGAGGACTATCTTTATCGCGAATGCTATTGGGGCTCATTTTCGAGATCAATTATTCTTCCCGCCGAAGTTGATAGTCATCGCGTTGAAGCCGAGCTTGAAAGTGGCGTGCTCACAATTAGCTTATATAAAAACCTTCCTGGCCAAATTGAGGTCAAAGAAAAAGACTAAGGAGGCCCTTTGCCATATGAAAACAAAAAAATTGATTTTTAAGTCACTTTTATATTTGCTGCCTTTTTTAGTTATTGTCGGAATTTTAGTAACTTATCTCATTTGGCAAAAAAACTACCGGGGAAGAATTTATCCAAATATAAGCATTGCTTCGATAAACATGTCCGGGAAGACTCCTTCCCAAGCTTTTGAAATTTTAAGCGATAAAACTGACGCCATCTTGGCAGGTAGTTTAAGTTTTCGTTACGGTTCAAAATCAGTAAATATTGATCCTAATAATTCTTCATTGAGCTCTGATCTTTCTTATCCCCTTCTTATTTTTAATAATACTGAATCTGTCAATCAAGCCCTCTCCCTCTGTGCGCCAAATACTTTTTGGCACTATCTGGCTTTTAGATTAAATATAAGAATTAATAAACACAGTCCAGTTGACTATAGCCTTGATGAAGAAAAAATAAAAAAACTTCTTGACGCAAGTTTTAGTGAACTAAATATTCCTGAAACAAACGCCTCATTTTCGGTTTCAAGTAATGGCGGAGAATTAGTAACGCTGCCAGAAAAATTTGGTAAAGAAATTAATTATGATTTATTATTTTCCGACTTAAAAAGTAATTTGGATAAGCTTAATGCTTCTCCAATAACGATTAAAACCCGAACAAAATATCCAAGTGTTAAAGCTATTGATTTAAGTGTTTTGGCGGGTGAGGCAAAAAAATTAGTTGGCCAAGAAAAATTATACCTTACTTACAATGACGCAGCTACTGCAACTTCAAGCGCTCAAACCTGGTCCATTAAGCCTGAAAAATTACTTTCTTGGATAAATATTAAGGAAAATGACGGCAAGATAAATTTATCGCTTGATGAAGAGAAAATTAAAGAATATTTAGACATTAACGTTTCTCCTGAAATTAATGTCGCTGCCATTCGACCTCGATTTGTAATTACCAATGGTAAAGTAAGCACTTGGCAGGTGGGTAGTAAGGGGCGAGAGATTGATCTCGAGCTATCAACGAAAAAAATTATCGATTCGTTCTTGGGTGGCCAACGAACAGTAGCTCTAGAAATTAAAGTTACAAGCGCCGAAGAATTAAGTTCAGATGCAACGTTAAATATCAAGGAAATCATTGGAACAGGCCAATCAGATTTTTCCGGATCGCCCCTAAATAGACGTAAGAATATTCAGGTAGGAGCTGACGCAGTAAATGGAGTTCTTTTAGCTCCGGGTGAGGAGTTTTCTTTGGTGACAACACTAGGAGACGTAAGCCAAAAAACGGGATATTTTCCTGAGTTAGTTATTAAGGGAAATAAAACCCTCCCTGAATATGGTGGCGGCCTTTGCCAAATAGCAACTACTGTTTTTAGAGCGGCGCTTGCCTCGGGCTTACCCATAGGCGAAAGACGAAATCATTCTTATCGAGTTGCCTATTATGAGCCCGCGGGCACTGACGCGGCTGTTTATATTCCGAATCCTGACGTTAAATTCACAAACGACACCGCTAACTATATTCTTATTCAATCAAGAATAATCGGTAATATTGCCTATTTTGACTTTTGGGGAACAAAAGATGGTCGCGTTGCTACAACTACCGCGCCAGTAATATATAATATTGTCAGGCCGGCAGCTGCAAAAATTATTGAAACCACCGAGCTACCACTTGGTGAAAAAAAATGCACCGAAAGGGCCCACAATGGCGCCGATGCTTATTTCGACTATAAAGTTATTTATCCAGAGGGAGCTACGAGCACGCCAATTCAAGAAAGACGTTTTTCTTCTCACTATGTGCCCTGGCAAGAAGTTTGTTTAGTTGGCGTCGCCTCTAAAAGCGGAACAGCTTCAACAACAAATGAAATTAATACCAGTTCTGGCCCCACTAGTTCCCCTAGCACGATTACCAGTACTAGCACCAAGCCTAATTAATAAATATTTAAAAAAGCACCCATTAATTGGGTGCTTTTTTTTATTTTTATTTTTATTTTTATTTTTAATTTTATTTAATTTCTTTTTTATTATTTAAAACTTCTCCTTCAATTGTTTTACTGCTTTCATCCTTTTTCTTCTTTTTATTAAAAACAAACATTTGCTGGAGCGCCGTTAAAACAGTAATAACAAACCAATATAAAGTCAGACCTCCTGGTAAAGATATACCAATAAATATTGTAATCGCTGGCATAAAATAAAGCATTTGCTTGTTCATAATAGCGGTCATGCTTTCATCTTTTGATCCATCACTCTTAATGGCCGGCTGCTTAGTCATCATCATTTTTGCTTGCCAAAATTGAGCCAAACCAGCTAGAACGGCTAAATAAATATTTGGTTTATTTAAATCAAGAAATCCAAAAGAAAGACTGTTAATTACATCAGGACGGCTAATAAAAGGGTAGACTAAATCTAATTTATTATTTAAACCATCACGGAAAACTCGATAAACAGCGAACAAAAAGGGTAGTTGAATTAAGAGTGGTAAACAAGAAGAAAAAGGGTTAACTTTATTTTCCTTATACATTTCCATTGTGGCGCGACTAAGTTCAGTTTTATTGTCCGCATATTTCTTTTTCAGTTCTTCTATTTTTGGTTGGAGGTCTTGAAGTGATTTTTGAGATTTTATTGATTGTTGGCCAAGAGGCCAAAGAACTACTTTTAAAATAACTGTTAATAAAATAATTGATATGCCTAAGTCTTGGAAGGAAATAGTATTATATAGAAGAACCAATAAATTTAAAATTGGTTGATAAAAAATAGTTGTAAAAATGTTTGCCATATTAAAAATTTATTAATTAATTATTTTACAG
>JBBSAU010000061.1:0-4624 GCA_038251925.1 Patescibacteria group bacterium
CATCTCCTCGCTCGAGAAATCGGGCGCTATTTTATTTAGGGGCATAGCTATTTCTAATTTAGAGATAAAGTCAGCTAAATTATTAAGTTCAAAACAATTCTCGACTCCGATAATTTCCTCATTTCCCCCGACGCGACTAGCCAGGACCGCGATCCCGGCTTTTGAGGCTTCAATTAAACTCAGCGACATGCCTTCAAAAACTGAGGGGAGGACAAACAAATCAAAGGCTTTTAAATAGCGACTGGCCTCCTTTAATTCGCCAAATAAAATTATGTCTTTTTCGAGACGATATGATTTTATTAAAGTTTCGTATTTTGCGCGCTCTGGTCCTTCGCCAATTATAATTAATTTAGCATTCGGTTTTATCTTTCTTACTTCGCTAAACGAATTTATTAAAAATTCATAATTCTTTGGGTAAGCGAGGCGACCAATTGAACCATAAATATAAGCATCAGCTAAATTTAAATTTCTTAAAGCATCCGCGCGGCTTAAAAAATAGTCGTCGGTTAAACCAAGTCCGTTATAAATCACTTCCCCTTTCGTAGTTAAGCCGCTCTTTAAAGCGCTGGCATAATTTAAGCGACTGACAAAAACTAAGCCTGATACTTTTTTCCAAGCGGCTGAAAAAAATGAGTGATATAAATATTTAGTGAAAAAACTTACTTGATGATTAGGGTCGAGAAAGGATAATCCGTGAACGGTAAATATAATTTTTACGGCTGGTTTCAACTTCGCTAGCGACCAGACGCCAAAAAGAGTATTGGTGCTATTTAAATGGACAACATCAAATCCCTCGCGCTTAACATATTCACAGAGCTCACGGCTAAATTTTAATATTTTAGTTGGATTATAGCTCCGCTCTAAATTTTGAAAACGATAAAAAGAAATTCCGCTTTTAGCTAGTTCCGCCGGTAAATATTCACCCGGCCCACCAGCGACACTTACATTTTTACCTTCGGCTTTTAATCTCCGCGCTAAAGTTAGCACAAAAACCTGAGCACCACCGAGTTCTGATTTAGTAACGACTATTAAAATTTTCATAATATTATATTTATCACGGCAAGGTTTTTTATTTATCTTCTTATTTTAATTTATTATCAAAATAAATCAAATCTGCTATAATGTATCAGTAATATATATGGACAAAAAAACTCAATTCTTTCTCTCAATCCTCGAGCGCTTCGGCTGGTTAGGCAACTGGCTGTTTTTATTTATCGCCCTAACGGAGTGCGTTCCCTTTTTTGGTAGTATTTTCCCTGGCGGCACTTTGATATTTATTGCCGGCGTTTTAGCCGCTCAGGGCTACTTTAACGTCTGGGATGTTTTAATTTTCGCAGGTATCGGAGCTCTCATTGGTGATTATATGGGCTATTCGCTCGGTCGTTGGGGTGGAAATTGGCTGAGACGTAAAAACATTATTAAGGCGGAACTCATAAAAAAGGGGGAAGATTTTTTCAATCATTACGGTCCACCAAGTATTTTCTGGGGCAGATTTATTGGCGCGACTCGTGCCATCGTTCCCTTCATCGCTGGCTCAACTCGCATGAACCCCTGGGTATTTTTTGGCTGGAATTTAGCGGGTTCAATCGGCTGGGCATTTTCGCATGTTTTTCTCGGTTATTTTTCCGGAAACATAATTGCGATCGTTATTAAAAAATGGTCGGGGAGATTAAGCTGGATTTTATTAATTGTTCTTATTTCTCTTTTCCTCTACTGGTTTATAAAGAAACACCACCAACATATCGGTCTCATGTATTTAAAACTCAGTCTAAAATTTACTAATTTCTTATACTCACGCACTTGGTTTAAAAAATCCGCCACCCGTCAACCAGTCATTACCGAATTTTTTCAAAATCAAATTAGTCAGGAAAAGATTTTTGGCGCTTTCATCGCATCTATTATTTTAATTCTTCTTTATTTTTTAGTAATAATTCTCGACTTTTTCTAATCCTTTTCTTCTTCTAATTTTTCAATTTAATCTTGACGGCAATAAGCGGCTTCGATTTTATCTTGCCTATTTTTTATTTCTTCTTTGCCGGCGACTTTATCGAGTCCAAAAAAATGGCTATAGGTATCGGCGCTTAATAAATTTTTCGGAATGCGACAGCTAAAACTTGAGCCAACGAGCACTTCATTTTTATAAAGTCCGCCTTGCAAATAACAGCGCTCTCCCGCGGGACCAATAATATTTAATTGCCTTTCTCCTTCTGTAAATATTTTTTTAAAGTCAGCTGGGTAGCAATTAATTAGTTTTTGGATAAAACAATTTTCATCATCGCCGCAAATAATCGACTTGGCATTTTCTTCGTCATCTTTAATTTTTTGCTCTGCCATTTGCTTCTCCGACGCCAAAGTACTTGAGCTTTTAACGAGTGGAATTACCTCACGGACCGACGACTCGTCATAAATTGGCTCAATATTCACCTTTTTTGGGGCCGTACAGGCACTAATGATAAAAATAAGCGACACTAGCAATAAGGCCATTATATAGGTCTTTTTTTGGTTTATCTTCATAGAAAAATTAATTGTTTTTAAGCTAATTATAATTATTATACCAAATCTAAATGTAAATTGACATAAACAGGTCTTAGTGCTAAATTAGGGTATTACCTTAACAATTTAAGCAAATAATCAAATCACTAACCTTCAAAAAACCAGGAAAATGAACGAAATGACTAAACCAGGAGAAACTAAAAACCTCAGAAAGAATTGGCAGATGCCGGGAAACCCCTGCTACCAACCGAAAAAGTTAAAGAATATCTTCGCTTACGATGAGCTTTATAACTTTATTGGTCAGGTTGAATATGCGGCCCTCGAAGAAGTCGTGGAAATAATGATTTCAGCTGGCCTGGCGCCTGCAGAAATCCGCACAAAATTAAACGCCCAAACAGCTGGTATTTTAAGCGGAATCGCTACTTCCGAGCTTGATCACCGTGAGCGTGAAATCAGTAAACGCGATATCCTCGCTTATGTACAAATTGCGCAGGCGCAGATCCCAATCGAGCTACGCCCATACCTTCACCTTCTGCTCACTAGCTACGATACCATCGATACGGCCAATGCTTATAAATTTCAAAAAGCTTACGATCAAGTGATTTTTCCCTCTTTAATAAAATTGGTGAATCATTTAATTATTTTAGCCGATGAATATAAAGCGCAAATTCAAATTGGTCGCATCCACGGACAACACGCCCTACCAATTACAATCGGTTTTTGGCTCGCAACAATTATTAATCGGATAATTTTTTGCTGGAAGAAACTAGAGGAATCCTCACTGCTACTGGTCGGAAAAATATCGGGTACAACCGGTGCTTATAACGCCTACGTTGGCCTGGGCCTCGCAAAGTTTAAAAGTCCTGAAGATTTTGAAAGAGCCGTTTTACGTCGTCTAGGATTAAGAGCGGCCCCCATTTCAACGCAAATTGTTCCACCAGAACCTCTGGCCTATTTCCTGTTTGATGTTGTTTTACTTAGCGGCGCTCTGGCTCAATTCGCCAATGATTGCCGTCATTTAATGCGCACCGAAATAGCGGAAATTCAGGAGGACCCAATTATTTTCAAAAACATTCTGGATGCTTTTAAAAAAAATAAAAGCGAGTTCCATAAAGTATTTGATACAATTATCAGTGAACACCAGGGTGACCTAAGCGGCTCCGCCTTAATGCGCGACTTCCCGACGATTATCATTAACCTGCAAACACAAATTGATAATTTACTCCTGGAGAATAACGATGGGATTGCCTTAGTCAGACGGATTAAAATTAATACCGAGAAATTAGAAAAAAACTTTGAGATGGAATCTGATTTCTTTTTAGCCGAACCGATATGTATTGTTTTACAATTATACGGTTATACTGGCGACGCCTATAAGCTCGTTAACGAGGTTTTAATGGTTAAGGCCAAAGCCTTGGGTATTAATTTACACGAATCATTAATGCTTGAATCGGGGCTTAATAACGAAGAATTAAGGGCGGTTATTGATCGCATTCCGGACGAAATTTTACGGCTCTTCTCCGTGCCTAAAAGTTACAACGGGATTGCAGTTTCCAAAACAGAAAAAATAATTAAAATGGCCAAAGAGTTTATTGGCCCAGAAGAATAAATGTAAATAAGTTTTTATTAGAAAACAAAAGACCGCCAAAAAACGGTCTTTTTAATTTACGACTATTATATTTTCACCTATATTTGAATTTTCGAAAATGAATAAGCGCCAATCGATAAAGCAATAAATGATAAGACAAACAAAACTCCAAAATCAGTCAGCAAACTATATTGACCAACGTTAATTAAAGCGAGCCTTAATCCGTCAACGCCATAAGTTAAGGGGTCAAAAGCGGCGATTGTGCGGAGAGTTTGGGGCGCAGTTGATAAAGGAAAAATTGCCCCGGACAGAAAAAACAAAGGCATGATGAAAAAATTAACGATTAACTGAAAACCCTGAAAATCTTTAAGGGCTGAGCCAATGGCGGTACCAATGGCGGTAAATAATAAGGCGATCAGAAACATAAAAATAATAGCCAGTGGAATTGAGAGCAAGTTTTGAAATCTAAAACCAAATATGAATGATAATAAAACTACAATTACTCCCTGCGCGGTTGAAACAGTTGCGCCGCCGAGGGTTCGC
>JBBSAU010000062.1:0-4514 GCA_038251925.1 Patescibacteria group bacterium
GGCGATTTTAAAGGATTAGGCCTAACAGGACTGGTGAAATATTCACGCTTATTTGGTTTAGGTGAATTAACTGGCATTGACTTACATGGAGAACGAAAAGGTTTCGTGCCTACACAAGCCTGGAAAGAAGAGACTAAGCACGAGCCTTGGTATATAGGCGATACTTATCATTTCTCAATCGGGCAAGGTGATGTTATAGTTACGCCTCTACAGGTAGCTAATTATACTGCCGCGATTGCAAATGGTGGCACGCTCTATCAGCCGCATTTAGTTAGTAAGATTTTAGATACGAATAATCAGGTAGTTAAAGAAGTCGCTCCTCAAATTATTCGTTCAAATTTTATAGATGCTGCAAATTTACAAATTGTTCGTGAAGGTATGCGCCAAACTATTACTGCCGGCAGCGCCCGATCACTAAGTATTGTACCAGTGGCAGTAGCGGGCAAAACCGGGACTGCTCAGTGGTCTTCAACAAAAGGTAACCATGCCTGGTTTATTGGCTTTGCTCCTTATGAAAAACCGGAACTTGTGATAACAGTTTTAGTTGAAGAGGGCGTTGAGGGAAGTACGATGGCGGCACCTATTGCTCGTGATATACTTAAGTGGTATTTTACCGTTCACCCACCATTAGTTACTAGTCCCCCTGTAAAAATTAAATAAATTTATTTTATGGAACTTCCATTATCATTACATTTATCAATTCATTTTTTTCTGGCGATTATTGCTGGTTATTGTTCGGGTAAATTTTTTAAAAAACCAGCCTTGGGAATTTTAATCGGTTTTATTGGCGGTTTTTTAATTGATCTAGATCACGTTTTAGAATATTTTCTCGTATATGGACCACATTTTAGCTTGTTATATTTTTCTCAGGGAAGGCAATTTTTAGTTAGTGATCAAATTCATTTATATTTTCACGCTTGGGAATATCTACCACTTTTACTTCTTAGCGCCTATCTATTGCGAAAGAAAGAAACAATCAAAGTAATTCTAATTACTCTCGCTTTTGCTGGTAGCATTCACCTTTTAACAGATTCAGTAGTTAACCGCGAACCTCTAAAATTTTATACTATTTCTTATAGAGCGAGTGTTAATTTCTCGGCGCCAAGATTAATGAGCACTGAGTCTTATGAAAAGAATCAAAATTTAAAGAAAGTTCTCGGATTCTAAATCGTGCCTAAAAATAAATAAATATTAGACCTATTAGCACTCTATTGACTTGAGTGCTAATTTTGTATATAATGTTTTATATGATTACTGAGCGCAAAAAATTTCTATTAGGAATTATAATAAAAGAATATTTAAAAACGGCCCTTCCGGTTTCTTCGGGTGTCCTAGTCGAAAAGTATAAACTTGATATCTCGACAGCGACGGTGCGTAATGAAATGATGGAGCTCGAAGAAGATGGTTTTATTTATCAACCACATACTTCAGCCGGACGCGTCCCCACTGAACTCGCCTACCAGCTATTTTTACAAGGTTTAAGAGAGGATAGGCCTATAAAAGACTTAAGAGATATTGAAAATGAGAAATTGGAAAAAATATTTCGTCATGATGAGTCCGCTTTTCGTTCTACTGCCAAGGCGATTGCCGAAATGTCTGGCGCAGCCGTATTTTGGGCTTTTCATAAAAACGATCTTTACTATACTGGTTTGAGTAACCTGTTTTCCCAGCCCGAATTTATACGGGTTGATATGGTTTGCGACGTATCAGTAATCATCGATCGTTTAGAAGAAATCATTGATGAAAATTTTGAAGATATTGAAGATGGACAACAGGTATTAATTGGCTCAAAAAACCCTTTTGGAAACTTTTTAAGTACCGTACTCGTTAAGTATAAACATAATAACGCCAGTGGGATATTTGGAATTTTAGGACCAATGCGAATGGACTACGGTCGGAATATGGCTTTAGTTAATTTTATTAAAAAGAAATTTGATTAGGATATTAATTTGAGAAATAATAATTATGAAGGAAATAATAAAGGGAATTTATAGACATTACAAAGGTGCTGAGTATCGAATTATAAATGAAGGTTTAAATTCTGAGACTAAGGAACCAGTAGTTATTTATCAAGACATGAAAGATCCAGGCAAGATTTGGGTCCGCCCCCGAAAAATGTTTTTAGAAACAGTTGAATTTGAAGATAAGAAAATATCTCGTTTTGAATTTATCCGCGAAGAAGACAGTGATAGCTGGGAATATATGCATAAGCGCGCGTTAGCTGATTATCAAAATTTATTAAAGCAAACAGCTAAAGAAAAAGATGAATTTGTGAAGTACGCTTTGTCAGATTTTATGTATGATATTTTGCCGGTTTATGATCATTTAAAAATGTCCTTATCCGGGCTAAACGATGAAGAAAGTAAAAATGCTTGGGTTGAGGGAGTTAAGTATGTTTTAAAACAGTTTAAGGAAGTCTTGAATTCTCGTGGAATCGAGGAAATTAAAACTGAGGGAGAAAAGTTTGATCATAATACAATGGAGGCGATTGACGGTGCTGGTGAAAATATTAAGCAAGAGATAATGCCAGGATATAAATTACATGGAAAAGTTATTCGTCCCGCTAAAGTAATTGTCGAATAAAACAATAAACAGATAAAATAATAATATACAAACATATGTCACTAATAAAATGGACTCCATTTTTATCAGAATTTGAAGATATGGATAAAATGATGGAATCAATGATGCCGGCCGTTCGCGGTAGTCAATTTGGCTATACGCCGGCTGTCGATATGTATGAGGATAAAGATAATATAGTTATTGAGACGCAACTTGGGGGGATTGATCCGGAAAAAGTTGATATTTCGATTGAGAATAATGTCCTCTCGATTAAGGGTGAAAGCGAAAAAAAGAGCGAAGTTGAAGATAAGAATTATTATCGCAAGGAAATAAGACGCGGTTCTTTTTTCCGTTTGATTCCGCTACCAACTAAAGTTGATGGAGATAAGGCGACGGCCAGTAACGAGGACGGGATATTGAAGATTATCGTGCCGAAAGTGCAAGCACTTAAACCGAAGACAATTAAAATTGAAAATAAGAAAAATAATTAAAATATTAAAATGTATGTCAAAAATTTTAGGAATTGATTTAGGAACAACTAATTGTGCTATGTCTATCATGGAGGGTGGTCTTCCAAAAATTATCGAAAACATTGAAGGTAATCGAACAACCCCATCGGTTGTAGCGATTTCAAAAAATGGTGAGCGCTTAGTCGGTCAGGCGGCGAAACGTCAGGCCGTTATTAATCCAGAAAATACTGTTTATGCAGTTAAACGATTAATTGGTCGACATTTTGGTGAAGACGAAGTTCAGCGCGATTTAAAAAACGCTCCTTATAAAATAGTTCAATCAGGCGAAGGAGTTAAAGTAAAAATGGGTGATAAAGATTATAGTCCGCAAGAAATCTCAGCGATGATTCTTTCAAAATTAAAAGCAGATGCTGAAGTAAAGATCGGTGAAAAAATTACCGAAGCGATTATTACTGTTCCGGCTTATTTTAATGACTCGCAACGTCAAGCAACTAAAGATGCTGGTGCGATTGCTGGACTTGATGTTAAACGTATCATTAATGAACCGACAGCGGCTGCGCTTGCCTATGGCTTTGATAAAAAACAAGGTCAAAAAATTGTAGTTTATGATTTAGGTGGCGGAACTTTTGATGTGTCAGTTTTAGATATTTCGGCTGATACAGTTGAAGTAAAATCAACCAATGGGGATACTCATTTAGGTGGCGAAGATTTTGATCAAAGAATAGTTACTTGGATTATTGATGAATTTAAAAAAGATCAAGGAATCGATTTATCGAAAGATACTTTGGCTCTTCAGAGAATTAAAGAATCGGCCGAGAAAGCTAAGATTGAATTATCAACCGCTCAAGAGACTGAAATTAATCAACCCTTTATTACAACCGATGCCAATGGTCCAAAGCATTTGGTTATGAAGCTAACTCGCGCTAAGCTTGAATCATTGATTATGGATTTAGTTGAAAAAACTATTGAGCCTTGCAAAAAAGCCCTTGCCGATTCAGGATTTAAAATGGATGAGATTAATGAAGTTCTAATGGTGGGTGGAATGACAAGAATGCCGCTTGTTTTACAAAAAGTTAAGGAATTTTTTGGTAAAGAACCAAACCTAACCGTTAATCCCGATGAAGTAGTGGCGATGGGTGCGGCTGTTCAGGCCGGTGTTTTACAAGGCGATGTTAAAGATGTCTTATTATTAGACGTAACTCCTTTAACACTCGGAATTGAGACTTTAGGCGGTGTAGCAACGCCCCTAATTGAAAGGAACACGACAATTCCAACTTCTAAATCTCCGGTTTTTTCGACAGCAGCCGATGGTCAAACAGCTGTTGAAATTCATATTGTTCAGGGAGAGCGTCCAATGGCGTCTGATAATAAAACTTTAGGTCATTTTACTCTTGATGGCATTCCTTCAGCGCCACGTGGTATTCCTCAGGTTGAGGTTAAATTTGATTTGGATGCTAATGGAATTTTAAATGTTTCGGCAAC
>JBBSAU010000063.1:0-4483 GCA_038251925.1 Patescibacteria group bacterium
ATACAATGAACTTCACGAAGGTCAAACTGTTTCCTTTGAACAGGAACAATCAGCAAAAGGAATGAACGCGGTAAACGTTAAGCTTGCCTAATCAAACTTTTTCTCAAAAACCCCTCGGTTCTGCTGAGGGGTTTTTGTTTTTGTCCAATATGCGCTATAATATTTACATTAATTACTTATCTATAATATTTAAATTATGAAAAAATTGTTATTAGCTTTAATGTTTTTTTCTCTTATTTTTGTAACTACTAGTGTTCTTTTAGCTGAAGAAAAATCCAACACTAATTTATCCGCTCAAGCGGTCCCGGCTCTTTACACTAATTCAGGAACTGGAAATCAAGTAGAAAAAATTCTAAACCCAGGTGAAATTAAATTTTTTGAACAGATCAAAAAAATGGGCAACTCTCTTTATGGAATTAGAAAAAATATTGAAAATAAACAAGAACAAAATAAGCCACAAATGTCCAAAGCAAGTAGCACAAAAACTGATTTAGAAAAAATTGCCAATCCAAGTGAAATTAAATTTTTTGAACAAATCAAAAAAATCGGTACGGCTCTTTGGGGCATAAGAAAACAAAACGCAGTAAAGACAATAGAGCAAAAACCAATTTTTATTAAATCACTGACCGTCCCATGCGTTAAAGACGCAATTATTAAAAAGGATGCCTCTTCAAGCGCTGTGATTAGTCTTCATGCTCAAAATCAAATAACAGGAATTAACAACCGAACAGCTTGTCAAACAGCTGCTCTTGAAAAAATGAGCGGCCAAGAACAATTTGAGGCGAACAAAATCTGTATTAATGACTTTAAAACAAGTGTCCAGTCGACGAATGAAATGTTAAATAAAAGTAAAAATGAAATCTGGAATATTTACAAAAATGATTTGAAACAATGTTCTGAAATGCAAAAAGAAAACACCAGCAGTACTCTCGAAATTGTGAGCCCAGAAGACAATGGTGAAATTATGATAAACGACGGCAATGAAGAAGGTCCCGAAGTAAAATAAACATTTCCCGAACTTAAGCAAACAAAAAAGAGGGAATAGTCCCTCTTTTTTGTTTGTTTTGGCTTATAGCCTATGTTATAATTATGTAATAAATTTAAATATTATGGTTTACGATTTAGCAATAATCGGTGGCGGACCGGCTGGCCTTATGGCCGCCGCTAGAGCGACCGAGCTTGGCGCCAAAGTAATTATTATTGAAAAAAATAAGCGAGCAGGAAAAAAATTACTTCTTAGCGGTGGTGGCCGTTGTAATTTTACAAATAATATCATCGATGCAAAATTAATGGCCGCTACCTATGTTCCCAATAAACAATTCTTAATTTCAGCTCTCTCAAAATTTGGAGTTGAAGAAACGATTAACTATTTTGAAAATAAGGGAATTAAAACAAAAATTGAAGCGCGCGGCCGAGTATTCCCAAAAAGCGACCAGGCACTAGATGTCTTAAATACACTTTTAAAAACTATTGATTTACAAGGCGGCGAAATCAAGAATGATAAAAATGTAATTAGAATCGAAAATAATAAACAAACA
Organism: Patescibacteria group bacterium; assembly: GCA_038251925.1. GTDB lineage: Bacteria > Patescibacteriota > Patescibacteriia > Patescibacteriales > UBA12465 > UBA12465. The sequence goes on from JBBSAU010000063.1 coordinate 1,539, forward strand.
ATAAAAAAAGTCATTCTGGCTGATGGCGAAGAAATTATTGCTAAAAATTATCTATTAGCCAGTGGCGGAAAGTCGTATCCGGCAACCGGCTCAGACGGGGAGGCTTATGCCTGGCTAAAAAAAATGGGGCACAAAATTATCACTCCGCGTCCAGCTCTGGTAGCGTTAAATATAAAAGAAAAAATTATTCGAGACCTTGAGGGCTTGAGCCTGCCAAATATTGAATTGATTCTTTACGAAAATGAAAAAAAACTTTCCGAGCTACAAGGCGATATTATTTTTACAGCTCGGGGAATAAGTGGACCCGCCGCACTCAATATCAGCCAATTTATCGATTTAAATTCCGGAAATAAATACCGTATTGAGCTAAATTGTTTTCCGGACAGAAGCACACAAGACTTATCTCTCGACTTACAAAATAAATTTCACAGTGGTCATAAACTTTTCAAAACAATCTTAGAAAATATTACTTCAGCAAAATTTACAAGTATCTTAATTTCTCTACTAAAAATAAACATCAATCGGCAAGCTAACTCAATTACTAAAGAAGAAAAAAATCAATTAATAACTTTGCTAACTAAATTTCCCTTAACTATAAACGGTCTTGGAAGTTTTGATCAAGCGATGGTTACGGCCGGCGGTGTTGATTTAAAAGAAATAGACCCGAAAACGATGAGATCTAAAATTATCAGCAATTTATACTTTGCCGGGGAAATTATCGATTTAACTGGCCCAACTGGCGGTTTTAACCTGCAATTATGCTGGAGCACTGGATATGTAGCCGGCGAGTCATCTGTTGACAAAAATATTCACTCGTGATATTATTCAATTCTAACAAAAGATTCGAATCTCCGTCATATATTTAGATAAGTGACCTGTAAGAGAAATCGGGTCACTTATTTTTTTATTATGAAAACTATCACAAAAAAAGAAAAAGATGTCTCTTTGAGTAAGCAAACTCAAGAGCCAAAATTTTCAGATCTCGGAATTAGCGATTCAATCTTAGGAGTTCTAAAAAATTTAAAATTAGAAATCCCTACTCCAATTCAACATCAAGCTATTCCAATTGCCCTTAAAGGACAAGATATTATTGGAATTGCGCAAACCGGAACCGGCAAAACATTTGCTTTTGGTATTCCAATTCTTCAGCGTCTCGGACTTGAAAAAGGCCAAGCGCTAGTGGTTGTTCCCACTAGAGAATTAGCCATTCAAGTTACGGAAAGTTTAAAGAAACTAGGAATGAGTTTAGGTTTAAGACTCGCAACTTTAATCGGAGGCGAGGCTCTTGATCGTCAATTATTTATGTTAAGAAAGAAACCGCATATTATTGTGGCAACTCCTGGTCGCTTAATTGATCACTTAAAAAGAAAAACACTTAATTTAAACCAAGTTAAAATTTTAGTTCTGGATGAAGCCGATATGATGCTTGATCTTGGTTTTGCGCCTCAAGTTGAAGAAATTTTAAAGCAGACGCCAAAAGAAAAACAAACTATGTTATTTTCGGCGACGATGCCAGTAGCGATTGCTAAATTAGCGGCCAATCATTTAAAACTTCCTATCAGTATTGAAGTTGCCCCCCAAGGAACAACGGCCGAACGAGTTGAGCAAGAAGTATTTGTCGTTAAACCGGCAGAAAGATTTTCTCATCTTGAAAAAATAATTAAAGAACACACCGGTTCAATTTTAGTCTTTGTGCGCACTAAGCATGGCGTTAAAGAAATTACCCAAAAATTAATTACGCTTGGACATAAGGCGACTGAAATTCATTCAAACTTATCTTTAGGTCGTCGTCGAACCGCTCTTGATTCTTTTAAAAGTCAAAGATCGAGAATATTAGTGGCTACCGATGTGGCTGCCCGCGGACTTGACGTTAATGGAATTGAATTAGTAGTTAACTATAATTTACCCGATGCTTCAAGCGACTATGTTCATCGAATCGGTCGAACTGGTCGCGCCGGAAAAATTGGCAAAGCTATTTCACTGGCGACCCCAAATCAACTAAAAGATGTCCGTGACATCGAACGCTTAATTAATAAAACATTAAACATAAAAGAGTTCGCAAAATTCGACCTGGTTTCAAGTCGTAGTTTTGGAGGCGGCAGAAAAAGAGGCAGTGGTCCCTCAAGTAATAATGGACGGCCAAATAGTCTTCCGAGACCAGCCGGTTTCGGGCGCCAAGGTTCTAGCCGACCATTTAGTGGTGCTAGACCGAGTTCTAGTGGTCAAATTTCAAGACCAGGGATGGCTAGTCGTTCCGGAAGTAACAACCGATCCGCTAACGCAGCTCGCTCTAATCAACATTTTTTTAGCCGGGCGACCAGTGTTTCAAAATAAATAATACTTATAATAAAAAATGGGCCAAAAGGCCCATTTTTTAATATAAATAATCGATAGTTAACAAAAGCGCTAAAAAATGCTAAAATATTTAATACCAAACTTAATAAATTTATAACAATAATATGCTTATATTTATTAGCGGCTCAATTAATTCCGGCAAGACCACAATTGCTAAGATTCTTTCTAATAAAATACCAAATTGCGCAATTGTTGAAATTGATCTTTTCTCCGGCTTTATTGAGTGGCTCCCAATTGATAAAAAAATTAAATTCAACCTTGAAAACGCTACTCTTATCATTAATAACTTTTTAGCCAATGGCTTTAATGTTGTTGTCCCATATCCGCTAAGCAAAGGCAACTACGATTATCTTTTAGAACAAATTAATATTGACGAGGAAAATGTTTTCACTTTTATCTTAAACCCTGATTTGAATGTTGTTTTAAGCAATCGGGGAAGTAGAGAGCTAGATGAATGGGAAATGGAAAGAATAAAATATCATTATGAGAAAAAAATTAATAATCCCGGCTTTGGTTTAGTAATTAATAACTCACTCATTGGCTCTGAAGAAACAGCTAAACTAATTTTCAAAAATTTAAGTAAGTAAAGC
>JBBSAU010000064.1:0-4424 GCA_038251925.1 Patescibacteria group bacterium
AAATATTAATTGCCGTTGTCGAGAAACGCAAATTCAAAATTATCGCAGTCGTATTTCGGGACCAATAATTGACCGTATCGACCTCCATATAAACATTTTTCAAACTAGTTTTTCTAAGCTTGAAACCACAATTCCTGAAGAAAGCTCAGAGACAATCAAAAAAAGAGTTTTAAAGGCCCGAGAAATTCAGGCTACTCGTTATCAAAATTTAGGCCTAAGCACTAATTCAGAAATTAAAAGTAGTGATACACAAATCTTCTGTAAGCTTGATGCAGCTAGTCGCGAACTCTTAAAAGATGCAACTTTCAAGCTCAAACTTTCTTCACGGTCGTATTTTAGAATTTTAAAAATAGCCAGAACCATAGCTGATTTAGCCGACTCAGCGCCAATACTTCTAACTCATATCGCCGAAGCCCTCCAGTATCGACCAAGGCTTGAGAAATAGTTGGAATATTCAGTCTGTTTTTGATATAATAATAATGCTTACAATAAACAAAAATATGTACAAAAAATTAACGATTTTATTCTTATTAATGGTCTTTATTCTAGGCTCTGGCTTTGGTTGTAAAATTACTGATAAAGCCACTACCGCCGCCATGAAACCAATTACTATAAACTATTGGCGAGTCTTTGATGGACCAGACGCTTTTGATGAAATTATTGCCCAATATAAGGTGCTACACCCATATGTCACGGTTAACTACCGTAAATTGCGCTATAGTGAATACGAAGCGGAACTTTTAAATGCTTTAGCTGAAGACAGGGGTCCGGATGTTTTCTCGATTCAAAACACCTGGATGAAGAAATACCAAACTAAACTAGCGCCAATGCCTGAGACAATCACAATGGTTTATCCCGTTGCCAAAGGCACAATTAGCAAAACCATAGTTCCTGAATCTAGGACAACGAAAAGTATTTCCCTTAAAGAAATCAAAGATAACTTTGTTGACGTAGTCGCACAAGACGTTATTTTAGATGACTCAAAAGTATATGGTTTGCCTCTTTCCGTCGATACCCTGGCAATGTATTATAATAAAGATCTATTTAATAACGCCGGCATCAGTCAGGTTCCCGCCTATTGGAACAAAGAGTTTATTCAAGATGTAAAAAAATTAACGAAACAAGATTCTAAAAAAGGCCTTATTCAATCTGGTGCCGCTCTCGGCGGAAGTAAAAATATAAATCGCTATAGTGATATTTTAGCTGTTTTGATGATGCAAAGTGGAGCAACGATGATGAGTGAAAGTGGACAAGTTTTATTTCAGACCACACCGACCGCTAATAACAATTCTACTTATAGTCCAGGCATCGATGCTTTACGCTTCTATACAGATTTTGCAGATCCAGTTAAAGAATCATATTCTTGGAACGCGGACATGCCAAATTCACTTGATATGTTTATTAGTGGCAACCTGGCAATAATGTTTAGCTACGCTTATGATTTAGAGACAATTAAAAGTCAGGCTCCGAAACTTAACTTTTCTGTTACTAAACTTCCGCAAATTGAGGGTGTGCCGCCAACGAATATAAATTTTGCTAATTATTGGGTCGAAGTTGTTTCTAAAAAAAGCCCAGTTTCTTCGCAGGCTTGGGACTTTGTCCAATTTATCACCAAAGAACCACAGGCAAAAATATATTTAACAAAAACAAAAAGACCAACAGCCCTGCGTTCATTAGTAAACAGCCAGAAAGAAGACAATGAAATTAGTGTATTCGCTGATCAGGTTTTAACAGCTAAAAGTTGGTACCACGGGAAAAATGTACAGGCGGCTGAAGATGCGATTTCGGAAATGATTGATTCTGTTTCAAAAAATACCAGCGACAAGATCAGAGAAATAATTTCAACTGGAGCTAATAAAGTTCAACAAACTGTTTACTAATATTTAAATATGCTAAAAAAAATTCTTATTTCTTTTTCGTTTCTGAGCTTAATTTCTCTCGTGCTTTTTTCGCCACTTGTCGCTAACGCTCAAACAGAAACTCAACAAGCAATCGTCGATCCGATTATAAATCCGAATAACCTCGCCTATGAAAATGGGGATTATTCTTTAAATGATATTTTGGGAATTGCGATTGGTGCTTCTCGCTGGATTCTCGGAATTGTTGGTTCCCTCGCCCTGCTCATGTTTATTTATGGGGGATTTACTTTTTTAATTTCAGCCGGAAGCAGTGAAAAAATAAGTGAGGCCCGAAAAATTATTGTCGCGGCCGTAATCGGTTTAATTATTGTTTTCGCTAGTTATTTAATTATTCAATTTGTTCTCGGTTCGCTAGGATTAAACTGGCAAGGCAAACCGGAAAAAATGGGACCAAAATCTTTTGACGCCAATACGGCTCAGCCCCAATAATTTATGACTCATTTCACTCCAAAAAAAATTAACCACATTGCCAGTTGGGGTGAAAAACTACGCCTGGCTCGACGTTTTAAAGACTTAAAAATTGAAGACATCGCTAAAAAAATAAATATCCGTTCTGAATATTTACTTGCACTTGAAGATGAACGACTAGAAGACTTACCAGCTGGTCTTTACGGAAAGAACTTTATTAAGGAGTACGCAACTTTTCTCGGTCTCAACGTTCGGGAAATTATTCAAAATTGGGATGAACAAATACTTAGTAGTTCATCCACTGATCCATTTTCGCGAAAAGTCCTCGCTCGCCATAAATTTATTATTTTCCCAAAACTTATCCTGAATCTTTTAATCATCACAGCAATATTAGTCTGTTTTCTTTATTTAAGTTTTTATTTTAAGAAAATCATTTCGCCACCACTTCTAATAATTAGCTCTCCAGTGGCAAATCTGGCTATAAGTGGCACTAATATAACAATCAGTGGTCAGACTGAAATCGAGGCTGAAGTTAAAATTAATGGTGAGGTCGTCCTAAATAATCATGATGGCTACTTTAGCCAAACAATTAATTTAAAAAAGGGGCTAAACAACATAATTATAAAGGCTAAAAAGAAATATAGTCGTGAACGAGTGCTAAGTCGTCAAATTTTAGTAAACTAATTTAATCACTATGCCTGACAATAAAAAAACTGTTTTATTTGACATTGAAAATATTTTGAGTAAAATAACAGTTGAGGAAGGTCAAAGTATCGCTGAGCTCGGCTGTGGCAATTTTGGCTTCTTTGTTTGGCCACTAGCTAGGTTAGTGGGTAGACGGGGCCAAATATATGCAGTTGATATTTTAAAAAGTACCCTCGATGAGATCAGGCGACATTCCTTAAAGGATAACCTACCTCAAGTAAAAACAGTCTGGAGCAATTTAGAAATATTCAAAGCAACTAATATTGAAACTAGTAGTCTTGACAGTGCCCTGCTCGTAAATATTCTACACCAATCCGAAAAAAGATTAGAAATCTTGCGCGAAACAATTCGGCTCCTCAAAAGAGGTGGGAAACTCTTGATTGTTGAATGGGAAAATAGCGACTCGCCCTTAGGACCACCCCTTGAAAAGCGAGTCAAGCTAGAATCTCTAAAAGCGGCCGCTCCTAAAATCGGTTTAAGCTTACTCGATCAGTTTAGCGCTGGGCCATATCATTACGGACTAATTTTAACTAAACTCTAAATAAAAACCTATGACAAATTTGTTGACTATTCGCTTTTGGTTTAATTTGCGCCCGGAATCTTTAATACCGCTTACTCAAAATATGTTTTTGGGATTAATCGCTTTTCTCATTCTAGTGTCCATCATTCTTATTTTTATCAAAAGAAAGCCTGGCCTCTATCGTGGTTTCTTCAAAAAATTATACACATTCTGTCTAAGCAATGCGTTTATCGGGGCAATACTTTTTTTCTTTAACTATGAAATCATACCCTTCTTCTCCGCTCGATTTTGGCTTGGTCTTTGGGCGCTAGTAATGATCGCTTGGCTAGCTTTAATATTAAAAAAACTTCGAAAAATTCCTAAACAAAAAAAACAACAAGAAGTAGACAAAGAATTAAATAAATATCTTCCTTAAGAAATAAATAATAAAAATTTTCTTATTTAAAAAATCTCCTTAGATAGGAGATTTTTTTAAAATTTATATGACTGATAATAAAAAACTAGGAAACTGGGGAGAAAATTTGGCAAAAGAATATTTTTTAAAAAAAGGATATTCATTTATCGCTAATAATTATAAATCCAGCTATTCTGAAATTGATTTAATTTTTCAACTCAATTCATTGATTGTTTTTGTAGAAGTTAAAACACGCATTAGAACACCTGAAAGTGAAAGCGAAAATCCGCTACTGCACTGGCAAACTAAAACTATTAAACGTGCGATTATTGAATATTGCCTGAGTAACAGAATAAGTCTTGATAATGTCCGCTTCGACTTAGTTATTATTTTAGCCGATAAGCTAAACAAAAAAGCACAACTTAAACATTACCCGGATATATTTTAATTTTTAGGAATAGAAAATAATCGAATTCGA
>JBBSAU010000065.1:0-4301 GCA_038251925.1 Patescibacteria group bacterium
TAAGATAAGTTTTTGGGACTCAGCTCTTCAAACATCTCCTCATAGCGCTCTGGCCGCTCGTAATTTAGGTGCGATGTATTATCTCGATAATAATTATCCGCTAGCCATTAAAAATTATCGTCGGGCGCTAGTTTTAAATGAAAGCGAGGCGATGGTTCATAATAATCTAGGTCTCATCTATTTAGAGCAAGAAAATTATGGTCAGGCCGAGAAAGAGTTTAAAAAGGAACTAAGCCTTTATCCGGATTATGACAAGGCCTTATTTAATCTTGGCCAATTATACTATCAGGAGAAACGTTATTTAGAAGCTAAGGAGCTCTGGGAGGCCACTTTAAGGGCTAATCCTCGCCATTATCAGGCTTATCGCGCCTTGCTAAATTTATCAAACCAGTTAAGATAGGAGTATGCTTAAGAGATTTTTTGCCAAACAAATTAATAGTATAACCGTTGCGGCCGCGCTGGTGGCTTTGTCATCTTTAGCGTCGCGTATTTTAGGAGTAATGCGCGATCGTATTTTAGCTGGACAATTTGGCGCCAGTGTTACTTTAGATATTTATTATGCTGCTTTTCGAATACCGGATTTAATTTTTAATTTAATAGTTTTGGGAGCTTTGTCGGCCGGCTTTGTTCCGATTTTTACCTCATTAATTAAAGATTTTACTTGTTCCGATAAAGAGAATTGCGACCCGAATAAAAAAAATCACCAGGCCTGGGGTTTAGCCAACAATATTTTAAATTTATTGTTAATTGGTTTAGCCGCCCTATCTGCTATTGGAATTATTTTTGCCCCGCTTTTAACTCGTTTGATTACACCCGGGTTTAGCCCTGAAGACCAGGCTATTACCGCTGCTATAACTCGGGTTATGTTTCTTTCGCCATTATTTTTAGGAATTTCTGGTATTTTAGGAGGAATATTGCAGTCATTTAAAAGATTTTTAATGTACTCACTGGCGCCTATTTTTTACAATTTAGGTATTATTGTCGGTGCTCTTTATTTTGTTCAGTGGTGGGGTTTGTACGGTTTAGCTTGGGGAGTTGTTCTCGGAGCTTTTCTGCATATGGCTATTCAAATTCCGGTAGTAATGAATTTAGGTTTTCGCTATAAACTTAAAATAATTTGGCGCGATATCAATACTATTAAGATTGGTAAAATGATGATACCGCGAACTCTTAGTTTGGCGATATCACAAATTAATTTAGTTGTGATTACAATTATTGCTTCAACTCTGCCGAGTGGATCACTTTCAATTTTTAATTTAGCAAATAATTTACAATCTTTTCCCATTGGCATCTTCGGCATTTCTTTTGCAATCGCAGCTTTTCCTTCACTGGCTGAACACGCTTTTAATAAAGAGAAGATTACTGAAAGCTTTTCAACAACTATTAGACAAATTTTATTTTTTATTGTTCCGGCTACTGTTTTAATTATTGCGCTTCGCGCACAGATTATCCGGGTGGTTCTTGGAAGTGGAAATTTTGACTGGCAAGATACAATTTTAACTATGAATACTCTTGGTTTTTTTGCCCTGAGCTTATTTGCCCAGGCCACTATACCACTTTTAATTCGAGTTTTTTATGCGCGACATAATTCAACTACCCCCTTTTACCTCGGTTTATTTACGGTTGCGTTAAACATTGCTTTGTCATTTTTATTTGCTCCTTCAATGGGCGTCGCCGGTCTAGCTTTAGCTTTTTCCATTGCCAACATCCTTAATTTTATCCTTCTATGGGTTTGGCTTAATTTTTCACTAGGCAGCTTAGACATTAGTAATATATTAGTTTCTGTGTTAAAATTTACTGCCAGCGCGATTGCCGCCGGGGCAGGGGCACAGATAATGAAATCAATTATTTGGCCATTTATTGATATGACTAAGTTTAGCGGTGTTTTCGTGCAGTTAGTAATGGCCGGAGGAACTGGCATTCTAATCTATGGCATTTTCTGTTATTTATTTAAGAGTGAGGAATTATTTGGTTTTCTAGCGGCTTTAAAAAATCGTATGCCTTTCAAGAAAGTTAAAGTCGGAGATCAGGGTGAGGCTCGGGGTGTTTAATTTACTTTTGTATCGTTGCGCATTTTGATATAAATGTTATAATGAGCGAATGAGAAAGAAGATATTAATTCCAAAAGAAGATTTGCTTAGATTGTATTATGAGGAAAAGAGATCTAAGTACAAGATTGGCGCTATTTACAATTGTAGTTTTTCAACTGTTTTAAATAGAATGAGAGAGTTGGGATTAAAACCGTTATCTCGATCAATAATACAAAGCAAATATTTAAAGAATAATTTTCAATTCGACGAGGCCGTAAAGGCGTATATGATTGGTTTTCGTTTGGGCGATTTAAATGTCTATCAAACATCGAGCCACTCAGAAGTTATAGTGGTTAGATGTCACACAACAAACCAAGATCAAGTTGATATCATGAGTGATCTGTTCGCTAAATATGGTCAAGTTTCAATTAACGAAAGTAAAACAAATAAGTCTTTCAATATAAATTGTTTCTTAGATAGTACCTTTGCTTTCTTGTTACCAAAACATGACAAAGTAGAAAATTGGATTTCAAATAATCAAGTATCTTCGGTAGCTTTTGCAGCCGGGTATATAGACGCGGAGGCAAATATTGGAGTCTATGACGGAAGGGCAAGATTTAAAATTGATAGTTATGATAAAAATATAATATTTTGGCATTATAATTGGTTTGTTAAAAATAATATAAAGTGCCCACTTCCAGTGATGATAGGAAGAAAGAACCAGGTTTATAATAAGATACATGGATATAAATATAATAAAGATTTATGGCGCGTTAGGGTCAGTGAAATGCAATCATTAAAAAAATTATTAAAAATAATAAAACCATATTTAAAGCACAAGAAGAGAATCGCTGATTTAAATAAATGTTTAATTAATATAAATGGAAGAACAAATAAAACTAATTAGGAATTTTGCAATTTTGGCCCACATCGATCACGGGAAATCTACTCTCGCCGATCGCATGTTGGAAATTACTGGAACGGTTGATAAGCGAAAAATGAAAGATCAGATACTCGACGGAATGGATATTGAGCGTGAACGGGGAATAACAATTAAATTACAGCCGGTGACGATGGATTATAAAGGCTATAAATTAGATTTAATTGACACACCTGGTCACGTAGATTTTTCCTATGAAGTTTCGCGCTCTTTGGCTGCCGTTGAGACGGCTGTTTTACTAGTTGACTGTACTCAAGGAATTCAAGCGCAAACATTAGCTAATTTATATTTAGCGGTTGAACAGAATTTAACGATTATTCCGGTAGTGAATAAAATTGATTTACCGGCCGCCGATGTTGCTAAAACGAAAAGAGAGATTATTAAATTATTGGGTTGCCAAGAAGAGGATATTTTTTGTTGCTCAGGAAAAACTGGAGAAGGGGTCGAGGCGGTGCTTGATGAAGTAATTAAAAAAGGGCAGCCGCCACGAGAAGTTAATCTTGAGGGAGATATTAATTATCCTCGCGCCTTAATATTTGATTCAAAATATGATATTTATCGCGGAGTAGTCGCTTATGTCCGGGTGTTTAATGGAACAATTAAGAAGGGCGATAAAATTAGACTGATGTCGATGCGAGTTGAGAGCGAAGTCCTTGATTGCGGTATTTTTAAACCTGATTATTTTTCAACTTCTGAACTTCATCCTGGAGAAATTGGATACATTATTACTGGTTTTAAAACAGTTAACGATTGTCGGGTAGGGGACACAATAACGGCCAATGCCGGTGTCGGTCATTTTGAAAAGGTAAAAGCTCTAGATGGATATAAAGAAGTTAAGCCGATGGTCTTCGCTGGAATTTTTCCGCGCGAAGGAAATGATTTCAAAGAACTTCGTGAAGCGATGGATAAATTAAAGTTAAATGACGCCGCCCTCTCCTATGAGCCGGAAAGATCAGATGCCCTTGGTTTTGGGTTTCGCTGTGGATTTTTAGGCTTATTGCACCTTGAAGTATTTCAGGAAAGATTAAGACGAGAATATAATCTTGATTTAATTGTGACTGTTCCGAGTGTGGCGTATAAAGTTTTAAAAAATAGCGGAGAAGAAACGATTATTCGAACGCCACAACGTTTGCCTGATCCGACTCATATTGATATTATTGAAGAACCCTGGGTCAGCTTAGATGTGATTGCGCCTAAAAGTTATATGGGCAATATCATTAAATTATCCCAAGAAAAACGAGCGATTTATAAGAATACGGAGTATATTTCAGCTGATAGCGATGAGCCGCGAGTAATATTACATTATGAAATCCCGATGGCCGCGATATTAA
>JBBSAU010000066.1:0-4269 GCA_038251925.1 Patescibacteria group bacterium
ACGAAGAGCGACTTTATTTGCATCTCTGTCTTCAAAAAGATACATCTCTTTATCTACCACATCTGTACCCTTACCAATAGAACGAATAAATAAATTTGCCTCTTCTAAAAGAGGGGTTTCAATCCGACCAAACTGAAAATGCTCAGCTAAATTTTCAGCGGTATGATAGAATGCTTTCCAATATTTTTCATCTTTTGGCAAAACATCATGCATGCCACGAAGTAATGCATAAGTTTTTTTGTTACCAACACTGACTTCAACGCGAGGTTTAGTTTTTTCCATCTTTGGTTTTTTGACAAACTTTTTTTTCTCTATTTTTTTCTGTTTCATACTAAAATGTTAACAAACAACCATTAATAAGCTACGTTAAATATTTAGATCTGGTTTAGAAATAAGTTCTGCACGATTAAAAGGCCAACCTCTTAACCAGACTCTGCCAACAACTAAATTTTTATCCACAGCCCCAAATCGGCGTGAGTCATAACTATTAGGACGATTATCCCCCATCACAAAATATTGATTATCAGATAAAGGGGCAAAATTTCTTTCACCACTAGTTAATAAATCCCCTGGAAGAAAAGTCTCGTTTAAGATTGCACCTTCTGGATGTTCTTTATTATAAATAGTAATTTTACCTTCGGATATTTTTACTCTTTCACCTGGTAAACCAATGATTCGTTTTAAAAAAAACTCTGTTTGATCTTCTGGATATTTAAATACAATTACCTCACCTCTTTGTGGAACGCGTAAACGATAACTTAGTTCATCAATAATTAAATACTCTTTATCAAAATACGTTGGTTCCATAGAAGCCCCTTTTACATAAAAAGGTTTAAATAAAAAATGCCTAACTAAAACAATGGTAAGACCTGCCAAAACTGCCACTTTTATTAACTCTAACAAAAACAACCCGATACTACCAAAAGATTTTAATAAAGACTGTTTAAAACTTGATTTTTTTTCTTCTGGCAACTGCTGTTCTTCTTCTAGCATAGGTTAATTTAGATAGAATAAGTTTATTTATAATACAGGAAATTTTTGGTTTTTGCAAGTAAAATAAAGACAGCTTTTTATATACTTTTTAGCTGTTTGGTGGGCAATAGAGGATTCGAACCTCTGACCTTTACAATGTCAATGTAACGCTCTAACCAACTGAGCTAATTGCCCTTTATTTTTGATTAAATTTTCCAAATTTTATTAGAAAATAAACTATAAATAAAGCTAGGCAGGATTTAATTAATATACTTAAATGGGAACGAAAATATATAATATAGGTAACTAATATAAGTCCACCAATAATATTCAGAAAAAAATAAATACCAGATTTATTACTTAATTTACCCTGAAGTTTGAGCATATATGCGGTTAGTATCGCCCCTGCTCCAAGGCTACCAAAGATTATCAATAAAATTTTCAGATACATACTGTGGGCAGCGGGGGAATCGAACCTCCGACCTCGTCATTATCAGTGACGCGCTCTAACCATCTGAGCTAGCTGCCCTTTTAATTTCAAAGTAAAGTTTATCAAAAACAGATAAAAAAATCAAGGGGTAAATAGATAAAACAAAAACCATCATTAAGATGGCTTTTGCATTGACTTCATAAATGTGACAAAGATTACACAATAATTTTCTATCCTTTCAGAACTTTTTGATAAACCGAAGTTTATCGCAAGCGCCTTTTCAATTTGCATTGAAAGGCTCGACAGAGTCACAATCTTTCGATTGAGTATCTCCAGAAAGGAGGTGATCCATCCACAGCTTCCGCTACGGATGCCTTGTTACGACTTAACCTTAGTCATTGACCCTGCCTTTAACCCCGCTCTGTTCACAAAATAATTTGTGCGCAAGGCGGGGTCTTTAGGCATTGCCAACTCCCATGGTTTGACGGGCGGTGAGTACAAGACCCGAGAACGTATTCAACGCGCCGTGGCTGATACGCGTTTACTAGCGATTCCAACTTCATGAAGGCGAGTTGCAGCCTTCAATCCGAACTGAGACCGGCGTTGATGGGATTAGCTCCACCTCGCGGTTTAGCAACCCATTGTACCGGCCATTGTAGCATGTGTGTGGCCCTGGACGTAAGAGCCATGCTGATTTGACGTCGTCCACCCCTTCCTCCCGCTTGCGCGGGCAGTCTCGTGTGTATATTTAACACACGACGTGGGTTGCGCTCGTTTCCCGACTTAACGGTACACCTCACGGCACGAGCTGACGGCAACCATGCAGCACCTATCTAGCACCCTCGAAGGCGAAATCCATTTCTGGAAGTCTGCAGCTAGTAGTTGAGCCCAGGTAAGGTTCCTCGTTTATCGTCGAATTAAACCACATGCTCCACCGCTTGTGCGGGTCCCCGTCTATTCCTTTGAGTTTTAAGCTTGCGCTCGTACTCCCCAGGCGGGATACTTAACGGGTTACCTTAAATTAACAGCACTGGCAGGGTCGATACTGCCAATGCTTAGTATCCATCGTTTACGGCGTGGACTACTGGGGTATCTAATCCCATTCGCTCCCCACGCTTTCGTCCACTGAGTGTCAGAACTGTCCTAGTATACTGCCTTCGCATTTGGTGTTCTTGCTGATATTAATGGATTTAACCCCTACACCAGCAATTCCGTATACCTCTTCCAGTCTCTAGTTTGTCCATCTCTCCCGCTGACTCGAGGTTGAGCCTCGAGATTTAACAGGAGATGCGATAAACCACCTACGGACGCTTTACGCCCAATAAATCCGGATAACGCTTGGGGCCCTCGTATTACCGCTGCTGCTGGCACGAGGTTAGCAGCCCCTTATTCAACTGCTACCATCATTGTTTTGTCACAGTTAAAAGTACTTTACACCCCGAAGGGCTTCTTCATACACGCGGCGTCGCTCCTTCAGGCTTTCGCCCATTGAGGAAGATTCTTGACTGCAGCCTCCCGTAGGAGTCTGGGCAGTGTCTCAGTCCCAGTGAGTGGGGCCATGCTCTCGCACCCCATACCCGTCGTAGCCTTGGTGAGCTATTACCTCACCAACAAGCTGATAGGCCATAGGCTCCTCCCTAAGCGCCGGAGCTTTAATCAATAAACTTATGTTTATTGATACTATCGAGTATTATTCTCGCTTTCGCAAGGTTATCCTCGTCTTAGGGGTAGATTGCCAATGTGTTACTCTCCCGTTTGCCATGTCTGTATTGCTACAGGCATTCGACTTGCATGCCTTAGACACGCCGCCAGCGTTCATCCTGAGCCAGGATCAAACTCTCTAAATTTGATTGACTCGACAGAAAACAAATAAATTTGTTTCTGTTGATATGTGATTCCGTTTTAGAAACGGACAAAATTTTACTTTCCGAATTGATGCCGATTAGCATCAAAATTTAACCATCACCATGATTGTTTGATATGAAATTTTTAAGGTTCGGAATAGACAGAAAAAAACAGAGATATAAAAAATATCTTGCTTTAATTTGATATTCTATTTTGATTTTTAATAATGTTATTTTATATTAATAAAAAACATATGTCAAGTCCTAGAGATATTCCCTCTTTAAAGCCAATTTTAGTGCGAAAATTTAATTGACTTTCGCCATTATTTACGTTATAAATAGAGTATTAATATTATAAAAATAATATGGGATTAAGAAATGAATCCAATTTTTCCGACATTAAGTATGATGGCAAAAAAGCCGAGTTAATTGCTGAGGCTAAAGAAAAAAGAGAAAACGGAATTGATGTAGAAAGTAATTCTGATTATAATTACATACGAAGTATTCAGGATAAAGGGCCAATTGATAAAGAGAGTATGTATAATAGTGCGGAGGAGTCAGAAAAATTTCTTAAACCCGAAAGCAGACATGTTGATACGGATAATATTGTCGGTGAGGATGAGGACAGTATTATAGCCATGATAGATAAAAAGATTAATAAAGATAAGGGCATTATTGAGAATGATAATTCGAAAGATGATTATATTGCGTATATTCAAGCAGATTTAGATATTATTGACTCATATGGATACGCTGAAATATTTGAAAAATTAATAGAATCAGCTAAGGCAAGCAATGATTATAAAGAAATTGATAATATTCTTGATCGAGCAACTTTGTTTATAAAAGAATATCAGAAAATTCTTAAAGATCAGCTCCCTGAAGATGAAGAAAAGACGGCCGTTAATCATGTTTTTAAAAAGACAGTAGGCGATGTTGTATATATGAAAGATGGTGAAATTGGAGAAAAAACTGAGCTTTTGCATGATTATAAGCAAGCGCGCGATGCCCGTCCGGGTGCAA
>JBBSAU010000067.1:0-4223 GCA_038251925.1 Patescibacteria group bacterium
TACGCGGAATTACAGGTGTAGTAGTAAAATGCGTTAATATCTGTAAGAACACCAAATGCGAAGGCAGCGTACTGGAACATTGCTGACACTCAGGGACGAAAGCGTGGGGAGCGAAAGGGATTAGATACCCCTGTAGTCCACGCCCTAAACGATGGATGCTAGATTTCGGGAGTATCGACCCTCCCGGAGTCGGTTAAAATAGCTAACGCATTAAGCATCCCGCCTGGGGAGTACGGTCGCAAGACTAAAACTCAAAGGAATAGACGGGGACCCGCACAAGCGGTGGAGCATGTGGTTTAATTCGACGGTAAACGAGGAACCTCACCAAGGCTTGACATCTAGCTGCAAGATCTGGAAACAGATCCGCCTTCGAGGGTGCTAGACAGATGCTGCATGGTTGTCGTCAGCTCGTGTCGTGAGATGTACCGTTAAGTCGGGAAACGAGCGCAACCCTGATCCTATGTTTTACATGTCATGGGAGACTGCCCGTTTTAAATGGGAGGAAGGTGGGATGACGTCAAATCAGCATGGTTCTTACGCCTTGGGCAACACACGTGCTACAATGGATGGTACAGAGGGACGCCAAACCGCAAGGTGGAGCCAATCCCTAAAAACCATTCTCAGTTCGGATTGAGGGCTGAAATCCGCCCTCATGAAGTTGGAATCGCTAGTAATCGTGGATCAGAATGCCACGGTGAATACGTTCTCGGGTCTTGTACTCACCGCCCGTCACGTCAAGGGAGTTGGTAGTGCCCGAAGGCTCACAATAGTGGGACGAAGGCAAGATCGGCGACAGGGACGAAGTCGTAACAAGGCATCCGTAGCGGAAGCTGTGGATGGATCACCTCCTTTCTAGGGAGAAAATTTCTTATTCCAAGTGAATACAGAAATTAGTCGCCTCTAACTTAAGTGTTAGAGTGACCGAATTGGTGCCAATTAGACTTAAAATTCATCATTAATTGATTGTATATTAAAAAACCGCTATTATTAGTGGTTTTTTGTTTGGCGTTTCGGGATTCCAATCCAATTATGTACTAAAAAATCGGCTCTCACCGATTTTTATATTTTTTCTATATTTTAATCTCAAACATTTTACCTGACGCCAATCGCTTTTCTAACAACTAGCATTTTCTCTTCAGCAATTTTATTAACTTTTTCGCGGCCGGCTTCTAATATATTTAAAACCTCTTCGTCGGATATACTATTATACTTGGCTTGAAAATCTGTTAAAAATTTAGAGACTACTTCGGCTAAATCTTTCTTAAAATCACCGTAGCCCTTACCGGCATAATCTTTAACTAAGCGTTTAACTTCACGATTACCGAGCATCGCATAAATAGTTAAAAGATTAGACAGGGCGGGTTTTTCAGCTAAATCATATTCTATATCTGTCCCCGAATCTGTCACGGCACGCATAATTTTTTTCTTGGCAGTTTCGATATCGTCTAAAAGCTGAATACAATTATTTTGATTATCGTCACTCTTACTCATTTTTTTGTTAGCATCCTGAAGTGACATAATACGAGCACCTTCTTTTTTGATAGCCGCTTGAGGAATTTTAAATATGTTTCCAAATTGGCTATTAAAACGTTTAGCGATATCACGCGCTAATTCAACATGTTGAACTTGGTCTTCACCAACGGGAACAACATCGGTATCATATAATAAAATATCAGCCGCCATTAAAACCGGATAATCATACAAGCCAACGCTGACAGATTCTTGATTTTTTCCTGCCTTATCCTTAAACTGCGTCATTTTATTTAAATCAGCAATGCGGGCACCATAACAATTAAAAATCCAGGCGAGTTCAGTATGCGCTGGAATAGTTGACTGTTGAAAAATAATAGATTTTTCCGGATCAATTCCGGCCGCTAAATAGATTTTCGTTACCTCAATGATTCTTTTCCTAAGCACTTCCGGGTCTTGCTTAACGGTAATTGCATGATAATCAACGACTGAAAAAATACACTCATATCTTTTCTGCATTTCGACCCATTGCGAAATAGCCCCGATATAATTACCGATGTTTAAATTTCCACTTGGCTGGATGCCAGAAAAAATTATTTGTTTTTTTCCTTCTTTAATTTCCTTAATCATAAATTTATTTTAGAATAACTCGGGCTCAATCTCATTGGCTTTTTTTGGAACATAAGTATCACGTAATTTTTGAATCTCTTCAGGCGATACATCTTTAAAAATTGTTTCCGGTAAATTTTCTTTATCCGTTTCTTTATTTTGAAAATATTCCTCAGGCGTAAAAAAACGATTTTCCATATCTTTTGCCGCTTCTACTTTATTATCGTTCTTACTCTCTTTTACTAAATTATTGAAATAATTGTCAATATTATCTAAGCCCATATTATCATATTTAGTTAATAATACTTATATTTTCTCTTAGTATTGTAATTTAATAAAGCATTTTTAGCAAATGAGACGGGCTTGAATATTTAGGGGTTTATGTTAAGATAGGGGCGAGGTTTATTAAACATCGTTCGGGCTTGTAGCTCATCTGGTAGAGCGCTGCATTCGCATTGCAGAGGTAAGGGGTCCGAGTCCCCTCAAGTCCACTTATAAAATAGCTAAACTTATTCGCCACTACGGGCTGTGGTATAACGGTATTACGTGCGCTTCGGGAGTGTATAATCCGAGTTCGACTCTCGGCAGCCCGACAAAAAAATGCTTTGACAAAGAGCCTTCTGACACCTATAATGTAACATAGAAATATTCCTAAGATTAATTCTTCAATAGACAGAATTTTTTTATTATTTATGATAGATTTTAAGCAAAAAATGCAAGAAGTAGAGAGATTGGAACAAAAATCTCAGAACTATTTGCCTGAAGAGGGGCCAATAATTAAAAATAAAAAAAGACGAAGAATTACAACTTATGTTATTGCTGTCTTAGTAATTGCTCTTGTGTTTTCTGGAAAAATTTTAATATCTAGCCAAAACGCAACAAGTTGGCTTCCTGGAATTAATTTTTTTAATAAAATAAGACAATTAGTCCCCGCCGCCGACAAACAATTATATGGCGAGGAAAATGATCGCATAAATATTCTTTTATTAGGAATAGGCGGTGGCAACCATGATGGCGCCAATCTAACAGATACAATAATGCTAGCCAGTTTAAAGCCGAGCACCAAACAAGTATCCCTAGTTTCAATACCGAGAGATTTAACAGCGGCCGTTAGTGGTTGGCGAAAAATAAATAGTGTTAACGCTTATGCTGAGCAGCAATTGGCCGGTTCAGGCGGACCAGCCATCAGCAAGGCTATCAGCGAACTTTTTCAGGAGCCAGTTAATTATTATGTCCGAATTGATTTTGCCGGCTTTGAGAGAGTGATTGATGAAATTGGTGGCGTTGAAATTAATGTTGAAAATTCCTTCGATGACTATACTTATCCTGCCGAAGGTCAGGAAGATAACCCAAATTATTACGCTCGTTTCGAGCACCTCCACTTTACGGCTGGTCCAACAAAAATGAATGGCTCTTTAGCTTTAAAATACGCTCGTAGTCGTCATTCGCTGGGTCAAGAAGGCTCTGACTTCGCTCGCGCCAGGCGCCAGCAATTACTACTTGAGGCGGTTAAAGAAAAACTTCTTTCAAGGCAAACACTTTTAAATCCAGTAGTCCTAACTAAATTAATTAGTGAGTTTAATCAGGACGTTTCTACTAACTTAAGCACCTGGGAAATAATTCGTCTTTGGGATTTATCTAAAGACATCAAACAGGATCAAATTATAAACAAGGTTTTAAGTGATGCGCCAGATGGTTATCTAGTAGCTGGCACCGGTCAGGATGGGGCCTATATTTTAACTCCTCGTTCGGGCAATAATTCCGAAATAAGAAGCATGGTTCAAAATATTTTTAATTCCTCCAGCACTAACCCACTAACGAAAACCATTGAACCAATAACTGATAATGCGAGAGTATTTATCGCCAATGGAACCTGGGTGGCTGGATTAGCTGGAAAAACATCTAAAACATTAGAATCATATCAATTTAAAATAGTCGGTACTGGTAATGCTGTTGAAAGAAATTACGAAAGATCGGTTATTTATGATTTAAGTGCTGGACAAAAGAATGAATCCTTGCTCGCTTTAAAAAAATTAACTGGAGCTACGCAGGCCTTTAATTCACCAATCTGGCTCGAGCCATATAAAGAGGGTGATAATAAATCTGATTTTCTACTTATACTTGGCACTAGTGCTAACAAAGAA
>JBBSAU010000068.1:0-4202 GCA_038251925.1 Patescibacteria group bacterium
ACTAACCTGTGATTTGAAAAAAGGAACTTGGTCCGTATCGATAAGTAAAAAACGATTAGTTTCTAAAAATTTTTCTTGTTCGACGGAAAGACTTAGTCCGTATTTAGTTTTCAGCGCTTGATAATTTGATACTTGACTGAGTGAAACAGCCTCTTCTTGATAAGTCGGGACAAAAGCAATCTTCGGCTCATTAATCACTTGATTAGCAGTGCTAGTAATAGTTATTGGTGGATTAATTACATTTTTTGTCGTTGGCGTGTAATTTTTATAAATTAAAAAAAACGCGACTGCAGAAATAAGTGCAAGAACAACACCAAGTACCAATTTTGCTTTTTTAAATTTTAAATTTTCCATATGTTTTTAGATGTTTATGGCTATATTATAGCACAATTTGAGGCCAATAACATTACAGAATATTCCAAATATTCAAAAAAGCCCAGAAAATACTGGGCTAATTTGTCTAGCAAATATTAAATTATCTTGGCGGAGAGGGAGGGATTTCCGCGTTCGTTCCGCCTAGCGGCGGAGCTCACTTGTCCAGAGCGGCCGCTAAGCGCTGCGCTCGCTCGCGCTTATCGTCGCTCGATTAATAGTCGTCGCTACACGCTCCTCCTATTATCTCGCCTGCCTACCGGCAGGCAGGCTCGCCGCTTGTTCGAATCCCCTTCGTGTAAAAAATAAAACAACCAAATTGGTTGTTTTATTTTTTATGCGGAGAAGGAGGGATTCGAACCCTCGATAAGAGAATAAACTCCTATAACAGGTTAGCAACCTGCCGCTTTCGACCGCTCAGCCACCTCTCCATTTCTTATTCAATTGTAAACTTTCGGGCCTGTCTGCCGGTAGGCAGGGTATCCATTCTTTTTATTTTTTATGGTATAATTACTATATAAAATATAGCTTTGCTTGTCAAACTAATATATGTCTCAATCAAACGAAAAACATTTACAATGGGAAGTTCCGGAATACCGCGTACCTGAGCGTAGTCGAAATTGGTATATTATCGCTGCGATTTTTATCTTTCTCAGTATTTTCTTCTCTTTTTTTACAATTTCAGCTTGGCGCCTAGTTTTTCTTGGCTATAATTCTAATTTTCTTTTCGTTTTAATAATCATCATTGCTGGAGCAATTATGTATATTAATGAAAAAAGAGCCCCTTTGATGGTTAGTTTCGAACTCGGTCCAGAAGGAATAAAAATCGGTTCTAAATTCTATGACTACGATAATCTAAAAAACTTCTGTGTATTTTATAAACCGAAATTAGGGGTAAAAAATCTTTATTTTGAATTTAAAAATAGCGCTCGTCCGCGTCTTTCAATCCCACTAAGAAGAATGAATGCCTTAACAGTTCGCAATTTCTTAGTCCGTTATTTAGATGAAGATCTTGAGCGCTCAAATATTCCCCTATCCGAACAGTTGACTAAACTGCTCAAACTATAATAAGATGGAAGCAGTTTTATTCGGTTAATTAACCGAATTAATTAGCACCCATCGTTCAACGGATAGGACGTAAGCTTGCGGAGTTTAAAATCCAGGTTCGATTCCTGGTGGGTGCACAGCTAAAATTATTAGAAACGAAAAAGGAGCCGCTAGGGCTCTTTTTTCTTTATGTTTGCGGCTCCGGCCTGGATTTGTTAGACTTTTAGTATGCTCAATCTTGATTCAAAAATTAAAGATTTAAACCGTGTTGGTGACGCGACCGTCAAAATCCTCGCTCGTCTTGAAATTAACTCAATTTCTGATCTGCTTTTTTATTTCCCTTTTCGCTATGATGATTTTACTACTAGCATCCCTATTTCCGAGCTTGAAATAAATACAAACGTTAACCTTATTGGCACAATTGAGCTAATCCAGAATCGGCGTAGCGCCAAGCGAAAAATGTTTATAACCGAAGCGCTACTTAGTGACGACACTGATACTATAAAAATTATTTGGTTCAATCAGCCTTTCTTAACCAGAACTCTAAAAATCGGCGATAAAATTTCGATTGCTGGGCGCGTCAGTGATAATCACGATCAATTGGCAATTATCTCCCCACAATACGAAAAGATTTATTCAGACGATCTAATTCATACTAAAGGTTTAATCCCTAATTATCATTTAACTTCTGCGCTTAGTCAAAAACAAATCCGAGCCTTAATTAAGCAAGTAATTAATCTGGCTGATTCAGTTCCTGATTGGCTTCCGCTTGAAATTAAGAATCGCCTTAACTTGCTTGATTTAGGAACAGCGATTAATAAAATTCATTTCCCGAAAAATATCAACGATGCTTTTGAAGCCCAAAAGCGTTTAGGATTTACTGAATTATTTTTGCGTCAGCTAAAAGCACAGATAATAAAACGTCAAATTAAAAACCGGACTGCACCTGAAATCAAATTTCAAAAACAAATAACTAAAAATTTCGTTGACTCTCTTCCCTTTAAATTAACCGATGCTCAAAAAAAATCTGCTTGGGAAATTTTGCAGGATCTTGAAAAAAGTGAACCGATGAGTCGCTTGCTTGAGGGCGATGTTGGTAGTGGAAAAACCCTGGTCGCGGTTATGGCCATGTTTAATGTTGCTTTAAACAAAAAACAGGCAGCCCTAATGGTGCCGACTGAAATTCTCGCTGAGCAACATTTTAAATCTTTAAATAAATTATTAAAAAATTATAATTTAAAAATTGAACTTTTAACTCATAGCCATAAAGTCGAAAATCCGGCAGCGGCTGATATTATTATCGGCACTCAAGCTCTAATTCAAAAAACCGTTAACCTAAGTAACTTGGCGCTGGTAATAGTTGATGAGCAGCACCGCTTCGGCGTTAAGCAAAGACAGAAACTACTTGATTTTACTGGTCAAAACGACGAAATGACTGATACTAATAAAAAAGAAACGGCCCATTTTCTCTCAATGACAGCGACGCCAATTCCCCGTTCACTAGCTCTCGCTATTTACGGTGATCTTGATTTATCAATTATCTCGGAAATGCCGGCGAATCGAAAAAAGATAATTACAAAATTAATTACCGAAGATAAACGCGCGGCCGCCTACGATTTTATTCGTCAGGAAATTAAAAATGGTCATCAAGCTTTTGTTGTTTGTCCATTAATTGACGAGTCGGATAAGCTCGGCGTAAAATCAGTTAAAAAAGAGCATGAAAAATTAGATAAAGAAATTTTTCCCGATCTAAAAGTAGGTTTAATTCACGGAAAATTAAAAGCCAAAGAAAAAGAAGCGATCATGAATGATTTTTTGAGCGGTAGTATCCAGATTTTAGTTTCAACTTCAGTCATTGAAGTTGGGGTTGATGTTCCCAACGCTACTTTAATGATTATTGAAGGCGCCGAACGTTTCGGTTTAGCGACTCTGCATCAATTCCGTGGCCGTGTCGGTCGCAGTGATTTTCAATCTTATTGTTTTCTCTTTCCAACTAATGATGAACTTAGTAATCCAAAAACAATTGAACGTTTAGAAGCCATGACTAAATATACGGACGGTTTTTCACTCGCTAAAATAGATTTAAAATTACGAGGTGCGGGCGAATTATATGGCTACGGTCAGAGTGGTTTTCCGGAACTGCAAATTGCTTCTCTTTTTGATTATGAAGCAATAAAAAAAGCGCAGGCCGAAGCGAGCGCTCTTATTCTCGCTGATCCCGAACTTAATAACTATCCGCTACTGAAAGCAAAGCTCGGAGAATGGGAAGATAAAATCCATTTAGAATAGATAATATTTTATTAAATGAAAAACCCTGCATATAAATATGACAGGGCTTTTTTGTTTGTTTTTTTTGTTTTCGGATTTTCTTCTTTTGGCTTATTTCGCTCTGATTGATAGAGTGGCCGACCCGATCATTACAATCAGTAATCCGATGATGCCAACAGGATTGGCGAAGAATATTACTATTTCCGACCAGGTCGAGGAATCATTTTCTGAGATGTATCCTATGGCCACTAACCAGTAAGTAATAATTACCATTACTAGAATACCCAGGGCCATGAAAGCAATTATTCCAGTAATTCTTTGAAATGTACTCATTTTTTCTATTTTAGGGTTATGTTTGGTTTATGTTCTATTATTTTATTTTTTTCTACTTAGTCCAAGTATATCACTTTTTATATCTTTTGTCAATACATAGAAGCAGCTCAGGTAATATTCAATATTAGCCAAAAAATAGATTTCTCTTTATCACTAATTCTTCCCCATTGACATTATTGGCA
>JBBSAU010000069.1:0-4185 GCA_038251925.1 Patescibacteria group bacterium
ACACCTACTACCGCAAGAACAGCCACCTGATACTTTCTCAAGTTCTGGCTGATTATTGATTGTGGTTAATAATTCTTTAATTTTTTCAACACTTGGCAATCTTCCGGCCAAAACTGGTTTTTCGTTAATAGCTAGGACCGGCGACGACATCATCCCCGTATCAAGTAATTTCTGAATATCGTTAATGTATTCAACCTCAATATTCAAATGGAGTTCTTTAACAGCTACTTCGGTTAGTTCGTGCAATTTTTTACAAGTTGGGCAAGCGGAACCAAAGACTTTGATTGATTTGATATTATTATTCATATTTTAAATAATTTAGCCTCTTTTTAGATAAGTTTTAACAAAGCTAGACTTTAAGTCAGCACCTAATTTAGGCAGTACCTCTATTTTATTATCTTTAGCAGCGCTTAACAGAGCCTCTAGGTTTGTGCGCACAGTTTGAATTTCATCATCGTTAGCCATAGCTTCAACTGCTTGCAATTTTT
Organism: Patescibacteria group bacterium; assembly: GCA_038251925.1. Taxonomy (GTDB): domain Bacteria; phylum Patescibacteriota; class Patescibacteriia; order Patescibacteriales; family UBA12465; genus UBA12465. The sequence continues at coordinate 489 of JBBSAU010000069.1, forward strand.
CATTTGCCGCGGGATAAGCGGCAATTATAGCAGCCGCATCCTTGGCGGTGCCTGCCTCAACAGCCACTTCCATAACATCGTGAAAATCTAACATCGCAATACTTAGAAGTGAAAAATTATTTCGCTTCAAAATATCCTGAAAGACATTCTTAATACCTTCAAATTTTATGTGCAAAGCAAGAAGATCGCCGGAATAAATTTCGTCTTTGGCGCCCTGGACACTTAAAACAACACCCGCAATATCATCGTTAAATTTAGAATCGGATTTAATCGCGTATGGTTTATAGTTTTGGTATTTAGCCTGAAATTCAGGAAGTGCAACTAAAAGCTTTTCATAATTTGCGATACTTTCATTTCTATTATTTTGACCCGTATTATACAGGGTTTGTTTATAAACATTGTTCATCACACTAAAATCTTCAATAAATATTTTTTTTGTAAAAAACATACTAGCATAAGATCCTCCGACTAAAATAATTATCAATAAGGCAAGTAACGAATAATTTATAATTTTATGTTTAGCGGGAAACATTTTCTTTGTGTCGACGCCAATTAATTTATAAAGGCCACAAAAACCCATAGCACTAGTTGCCAGCATCACCACGCCAACTACGTAAGCCACGATTTGCCAAGCTCCTGATAGCCAGAAGTAGGCCGCCATAATCGCCACCGCTGAGATTATCAGTCTAATTAAACGATCGATTGAATTCTCATTTTGTATTTTTTCCATATTGTTTTAATTACTTTAATTATTATTTTAAATAAATTTGCAGAGATTTTAAATCGCTGGCTAACTTTTTTTTATCGAGTTTATAAACAACTTTTAAACCATCTCTTTTGGCTATTACTAGTCCGGCCTCTTTTAATATCCTTAAGTGATGAGAAGCTAGATTTTGTGGCAAATTAAGCCTTTTCCAAATATCGCCGACGCAGCATTCTTTTTTTAAATAATTAAGAATTGCCAGGCGGGTTTCATCACTTATCGCTTTAACAAATGATATTAGTTCCTTATTCATATTTTTTATATTTTAATTTTTCGCTAGACGTTTAATCATAATACAGGCATTGGCCACATATTCTATATGCATATCCCGACAAAATTTAATTGCAGCTTCACTTTCACTCCCCGGCTGAAACCAAACTAAATTAATTTTTAATTTTTTTACGTCGTCTAAAATTTGTAAAGTAATGTTCGGCGGAACCACAAAGATAGCCACGTCTGGTTTAGGAATAATATCCGCTAACGATGCATAGGCTAGCTGATCTAAAATTTTAGTTTTTTTGGGATTAACCGGTTTTACCTTATACCCGTTATCTAATAGGTCTTTAAAAACTTGATAACCATACTTACTTCTATCAGCTGATGCACCCACCACGGCGTAATTTAGATTTTTATCGATCATAAATTCTAAATATTAATTTGTTTATTTAATTTATTGGCTAACCAAAATGAACTCGGAATTTGAATTAAATAGGCCAGTAAAATAACTACGGCTGCCAAACTATAATCAGGGTTTTGATAAATCAATGATATGGCTAATCCGAGAGCCAGGGTTATGTATCTTAAATAAGTTCCCCAAAGTATCGCTCGTCCTTCAGCACCTTTTTTAAAACGAAACAACATATAAGAAATAAGGAAACTGATTAAATAAAATATAATTAAGGGTCCAATCGCTTTGGCGATCAAATCTGGTCTTTCAAATATAATTGCATTTTGTTTAATCCCCATTAAAATAAGTAAAACTAGCAATAAGCCGATATTACTGAGCGCAGCAAATTTTTGCTTAATCAGTTTAATTTCTTCTAATTGGTAACGTTTTGTAAAATATTTTTGAGTAAAGTAGGCCAGTATTAAAGGTAGAACAATAATAACTAAAATCGGAATAGCTATTTTTAGGGGACTAACGCCACCGTCACCACTAAAAAAACAACTGACTGTACCATTTGTTACCGGCTCTAAAATACAACTTTGGTTTGGATTTAATATCGTTTTAGGCACTGACGCTAATTTATTAATCGCCAAAGAAAGATAAAAAGGCACTAGCACTACCGCCGCTAATAAATTAGCAAATACTATGCCTACAGTTAAAGGTAAATTTGCTTTTGATTTATAGGCCCAGGTTGTGACCATACCGCCGCCTGGCAAAATTGAAAGTAATATCAGTCCCAACCAAAGATTCGGTTCTCCTAATAAAAATAACCGACCAATTAAAACGGCCAGTAGCGGAAAAATAACAAAATTTACTATAAGAGACAGAAAAATCAATTTTTTGTGTTTTCCTATTTCTTTTATTTTTTCAAAATCTAAAGGTACAAGTGAAGGGTAAATCATTGCCAGCGCCGCCAATAGGCAAATCGCCGAATTAAATTCATAGCCGCCCGTTAGTCTAGTAAACACTAAACCAGCGCCAATTGCTAATATAATCAACCAAAGTAAATATTTTTGAACAAACAAATAAATATTTTGCATAAGCAAATTAATTATTTTTTTGTAAATTGCTAAAAATACTTTTGGCCGCCACTGCCCCCTCTGAACAGGCTGTAATAATTTGTCGAAAACCATCAGAATTAGTCGTAATATCTCCAGCCGCCCAAACGCCAGCCAGGCTAGTGCTCTGGTCAGGTGCCGTTTTTATGTATCCTTTTTCATCAACCTCAAGGGCTAATTGCTTAATTAAAATCTCATCTGGCGAAGAACCAGTCTCAACAAATAAGCCATCAATAACTAATTCTTTTGCGCCATTAAATTCTTGATCAAGCTGAACTGACTCTAAACGCCCATCACCATTAAGCTTCTGGATTTGGGTATTATAAATCGGGACAATTTTATGATTGAGATTAATTTGTTCAATCCAGGCAACTTCCCCTCGAAGCGCCTCCCCTCGATAAATTTGATAAACTTTATCGGCTACTCCGGCTAAATACAGCGCAGCGGTATTGGCACTATCACTACCGCCAACAACTGCGACTGTCTTATTTTTATAAAACATAGCATCGCAAGTAGCGCAATAAGAAATTCCCCGTCCAACTAACTTTTCTTCATTTTCAAGTCCTAAATGACGATGGACGGTCCCCGTCGCTAATAGAATATTTTTTGCTAAAATTGTTTCATGATTTGAAAGACTTACTTCAAAATAAATCTCTCCTTTTTTAACTTCGATTACACTGGCATTTTTATATGGCACTTCTAAAGCTTTAATATGGTTCATCATATTTTGCGTGAGATCCATGCCCGTTATCTCAATTTCGGAGGGATAGTTGCAAATTTTATGAGCTGAGGTCATCAAGCCACCATTTAACTCACCGACTATAATTTGATCGACTCGATATCTAGCCGCGTAAACAGCCGCGCTCAGACCAGCGGGCCCGCTACCAATTATTAATAAATCTCTGGTTTCAACAATATTCTTTTCTGAAATTTCGCTGCTCGTTTTGATGAAATCAAGGCTGATCAATGCTTGCTTAAAGTCCCCTTCACTAATTTCGCCGCTCAAACGTATATCAAGTAAACGTCCCTTTTTGAAAAAAAGGACGGTAGGCGAAGAATTTACATCCAAAAAATTCGCCAACTCACGATGCTCTTGGCGAAAAAGTTTAATAAATTTAATTTCTGGATAAGCACTAGCATATCGCTCATAAATTGGCGCTAATTTTTCACAAGGCGGACAATCAGTTGAAAAAAAATCAACCACTAGTA
>JBBSAU010000070.1:0-4137 GCA_038251925.1 Patescibacteria group bacterium
ACATGCCTAAAAGAATGAATTTATCCGACGAACAGTTATTGGCCCTTATTTATCGCGAAATTAAGGCCCACCTGCATGCAGATTTTTCCAAAAAGAAGTTGAACCCGGAGACTAAATTGACCGAGATCGGTTTGGCGGACGAAAAACACTCGCATATGTGTTTTAATACTCTCCGTTTAGTGGATGCTTTGTTTAACGTCGAAATAGAGTTAAACATTACAATTAAAGACGATCTCTTTTTGGAATGGAAAAATCTGAACGATATTTTAGTTGCTGTTAAAGAAGCTTCAGCTAACTGTATCCTTGAAGAAGTTGGATAGTAAATGTAATAAGGCGACCAATGGCCGCCTTTTTTATTGAACATTTTTGATTTTTTGATTAAAAAATGATAAAATTAAAAATAATTAATGTCTAAACTCAATAGATAATATCTAAATATATGCCTAATCCAATTAAATCAAGCTTTAAAACAGAATGGTTTTCTTTGAGTCTAGTTATGCTTAGTTTTTTGGCAGCCTCTTACCTATATCAAGTTTTTCCTGCTCGAGTAGCGACGCATTGGGGCTTAAACGGGGAGGTAAATGGTTACAGCGGTCCGTTTGTGGCGGCCTTCTTAATTCCTATTTTGATGCTGGGCATGTATATTCTTTTTTACTTTTTACCTTATTTTGATCCTAAAAAAGATCAGTATACAAGTTTTGCCGGAGTGTATCATAAATTTAGAGATTTATTTTTAGCTTTTTTCTTTGCGATTTTTCTTTTAAGCAGTTTAAGCGCCCTGGGTAATAAGATTGATATTGCATTCTGCATTCCGTTAATGGTTGGTGCCTTGTTTGTTGTTTTAGGTATTTTACTTAGAAAAGTAAAAATGAATTGGTTTTTAGGCATACGCACTCCCTGGACACTATCATCAGAAACAGTTTGGGATAAGACTCATGAGTTGAGTGGCCGCCTTTTGCCTTTAGCCGGTTTATTGATGGCGGCGACGGTTCTTGTTAGTGAAAAATTTAAAATTATTTTGTTTATTCTAGCCATCGCATTAATAGTGCTCGTTTTACCGTTTTATTCATATTATTTATTCCTGGAGGAAAAGAAAAAAAAGAAATAAAAAAATACTAATTTTGCTAATAAAAAAGCCCCGATTTTTTGGGGCTTTATTTTTTTGAAAGAAATACTTAGAGCGGCCAGAATCCAGGTGTAGTGAGAGCGAGATGAAGCGCCTGGATTGCTTTGTCTTCTTCGGATGGCTCTTCGATTTTTTTATTTTTATTTTTATCTTTAGGTTTGGGTTCATAAAGATATTTGAAAATAAGAATTGAGCAGATAGCTGCATCAATAGTGAAGAATACGAGACCCAAAAAAATCCACATTTTAATTTCGTTCATGACACATTTTTTAAAGGTTCATTTTATGTTAGTTTCTCTAGTTTACGAATATAATCTAATGAAGCAATTATACCATATATACTATAATTAGTCAACATGTTATTTATAGCTCAAAGAGTGTAAAATATTGATGTTATGTTAAAAGATATTCCTTTGGCTACTTATTTTCGCCCAAAAAATCTAAGCGAATTCGTTGGTCAAAACAATAGTATTGGTGAGAAAGGCTGGCTTTATCAAGCGATAAAAAATGATAAAGTTCCGTCCTTAGTTTTTTGGGGTCCACCCGGGAGCGGGAAAACGACCCTGGCTTTTATTATTGCTAAAGAAACGAAATCAGAGTTTCACGAGCTGAGCGCAACCTCGAGTGGTATTAAGGACCTGAAACTAATCGTTGAGCGGGCGAAAGAAAGTAAACGTTTAGGTACAAAAACAATTTTATTTATTGATGAAATTCATCGCTGGAACAAAGCGCAGCAGGATGCGCTGCTTCCTCAGGTTGAAAACGGAACTATCACTTTAATCGGGGCAACCACTGAGAATCCAAGTTTTGCAGTTAACGGCGCCTTACTTTCACGAGTTAAAGTAATCATTCTCGAAGCTTTAAATATCGAAGACTTAGAAATTATAATTAAACGGGCTGCCAAAGAATTAAAAGCAAAAATAAGTTCTGAGGTAAGTGGTTTGATTGCTACCCTGGCTAATGGTGACGCGCGCAAGGCTTTAAATATTCTTGAAAGTGCAATTGAAAGTAATGCTAAGATTAGCGTTGAGTTAATAAAAGAAATAATTAGTAAACCTAATTTACTCTATGATAAAAAAGGCGAAGAACATTATAATATAATTTCAGCTCTTCATAAGTCGATGCGTGGTGGCAACGCTGATGCGGCCGTTTATTATTTATGTCGAATGCTTGAGGCCGGCGAAGATCCTCTATATATTTCTCGTCGTTTAATTCGATTTGCTAGTGAAGATATTGGCTTAGCAAATAATAGCGCCCTGATGTTAGCGACCGCGACTTATGATGCTTGTCATAAAATTGGTATGCCGGAATGTGGAGTTAATTTAGCTCATTGTGTTATTTATTTAGCTAAATCTCCAAAAAGCATTGCGGCTTATCAAGGATACGAAAAAGCCAAGGCCGAAGTTGAAAGCTCGGGCAATTTGCCAGTTCCAATTCATCTTCGTAATGCACCCACTAAATTCATGAAAGAAATTGGTTACGGGAAAGATTATAAATACACTCCTCTTCAAGATGATAGCCAGCAAGAATATTTACCAGAAAAATTAAAAGGTCGAAAATTTCTTTAGTCTAGTTTATTTAAGGATAATTTATAACCGCGACCGTTAAAAGTATGAATAAGGTTGCGGTTTTTATTTTGATTAAGTTTACGGCGCAAGCTAGCGATATGTGATTCGATAGAGTTTGAAAAGGGATCGGCGTTATAGTCCCAGACATGTTCAAGAAGTTGTTGGCGAGAAACTATTTGTCCGCGATTTTTAAGAAGGTATTCAAGCAGGCTAAATTCACGCCTCGTTAAGTAAATCTCTTTGCTGTTGCGTTTAATAAGTTTCGTTCTGGTACTAAAAGTTAGATTATCAATTTTAAATAATTCACCTTCTGATTTAATTGGTCTTTTTAAAATCGCATTAATACGCATTAATAGTTCATCAAATAAGAATGGTTTAGTTAAGTAATCGTCAGCCCCTAAATTAAAAGCCTCAGCCTTTGTTTGAATTTCAGATTTAACAGTTAACATAATAACGGGAATATGTTTCTTTTCACTGCGTATCTCTTTTAAGACTTCTGGCCCATTTAATTTTGGCAGAACATAATCGAGAATAATTAAGTCATAATTTCCCGTACGACCTAAAAATGCTCCTCGTTCGCCATCGGCAGCCGTCTCAACGCTAAATAATTTTGCCTCAAGACCTTGTTTAAGGAATTCGACGATTGAAGTTTCGTCATCAATAATCAAAATTTTCATAAATTTTAATGTTAGTTAATTTATAGCTATATTATATTATTTAACAGATGAAAAAAATCTAAATAAAATCTAAAAAATAATTATATTTATTGGCAAATCAATTAATTGTATTTATTCTCTTATTTGCCAAAAAAAATAGGAAATAGTAAAATATAAACATGAATAAAAAATTATCCAACCAAGAGCCAAAAGGTACCCGGGACTGGCTTCCGGAAGAGTTTTTAATAAGAAAGTATATATTTGATACCTGGCGTCGAGTTTGTTTACGTTACGGCTTCGAAGAATACTTAACCCCGCTCGTTGAAAGTGCAGATATATATCGAGCAAAATCGGGTGAAGATATCGGCGGGAAAGAGTTGGTAACTTTTACGGATTTAGGAGGAAGAGAATTATCGATACGCCCAGAAATGACGCCGTCTGTTACACGTATGGTTACCAAGGTTTATGCATCAAGTCCAAAGCCCTTGAAATATTTTTCGATTGCTAATTTTATGCGCAATGAAAAACCACAGCGAGGCCGTAATCGTGAATTTTGGCAACTTAATTGTGATATTTTTGGTAGTGACGCTAGCGCCTCTGATATCGAAATATTACAATTGGCGCTTGATTTAATGTTGGAATTTAATCCACCGAAAAATTCTTTTGTCTTAGGTTTGAATAGTCGAAGTCTGCTTGAAGGCGTTTTCAAAATGATGAAAATAGATATTAAAAATAAAGTTGAGTTTATTCGTATTTTAGATAAATATAATAAATTAAGTAAAGAAGAG
>JBBSAU010000071.1:0-4128 GCA_038251925.1 Patescibacteria group bacterium
AAGAAAAAGACTGGGCAAAAAATGAAACGGTTGAATTTTCCGGTAAATATTTGAAAACTGTCGGCCGTCGTAAACAAGCGGCTGCCCAAGTTCGTCTTTATGAAGGCGGCAAGGGTGTAATTATGATTAATGGCAAGCGTGCTAGTGAATATTTTCCTGGTGATGGTCTTAATTTAATTGCTCAACCTTTAAAAACTACTGGTCATTTGCGTGATTTTAATTTCTCGGTAATTGTTTCTGGCGGTGGTAAAATGGGTCAAATCGATGCCGTTCGTCTCGGAATTGCTCGGGCTATTTTTGCAATTGATCCTGACACTAAAGAAGCCTTGAAAGTTAATAATTTCCTAACTCGTGACCCAAGACAAGTTGAAAGAAAGAAACCGGGTCTTCGTAAAGCGAGAAAAGCCCCACAATGGAGCAAACGTTAATCAATTATTTGAAAATATATATAAAAAAGCACTCTATTTACTCGAGTGCTTTTTTGTTATAATTTAGAAGTAGCATAAATCGCGATAATTTATGGAAAATCTTTTAAAAAAACTTAATGAACTTCGGGAACGCTTTTTGAAAACGAAAGCGCTTTTAGCGATTGATCGCAAAGTTGTCGAGGAAAAAGAATTACGTTTAAAAATGTCGGCTCCAGATTTTTGGAATGACCGTGAGGCGGCTGTTTTGGTCGGTCAGGAAGTCGAAGAATTAGCGACGGAAATTAAAGAGTGGCTGGAAATGGAAACTGAAATTAGAGATGCCGAGGAAATGGCGGCTTTAGCGCAAAAAGAACTTGGCGGAGATATGACCGAGGAGCTTGAAGTAAAATACGAAGAACTTGAAAAGAAGTTTTCCCATTTAGAGTTCCTATCACTTTTTAGCGGGGAATATGACCATAATAACGCCTATTTATCTTTACACTCCGGTACGGGCGGTGTAGACGCGCAGGATTGGACTCAGATGCTCGAGCGCATGTATTTAAGATTCTCAGAGCGCCAAAATTGGAAAGTAGAAATTTTAGATCAGAATTATGGAAATGAAGCAGGCTTAAAAAGTGCTATGCTTCGAGTTGTCGGACCTTGGGCATATGGATATTTAAAAAGTGAAAATGGGGTTCATCGGCTACTTCGAAACTCGCCCTTTAACGCTGACGGTTTGCGTCAAACTTCTTTTGCGCTCGCGGAAGTAATTCCTGAAATTAAAGATGATAAAACAATTATAATTAAAGACGAAGATATTCGCCTTGATGTTTTCCGATCATCAGGTCCTGGTGGGCAAAGCGTTAATACGACCGACTCGGCGGTTCGACTTGTTCATTTGCCAACGGGGATAACTATTAGTTGTCAGAGTGAACGTTCGCAACATCAAAATAAAGAAAATGCTTTTAAAATTTTAAAAACAAAATTGTTTCAGTTAGCCCTTGAAGAAAAAGAGGCCCAAGAAAAAAAATTAAAAGGCGAACTAACGAAAGCCGAATGGGGCAGACAAATCCGTTCTTACTTTATGTATGGCAATCGTTTAGTGAAAGATCACCGCACAAATTATGAAACTTCGAATGTCGATGTTGTTTTAGATGGTGACTTAGAGCCATTTATGGAAGCTTATTTAAGATGGCTAAAGGGAAGTAGCTAAAATTTGCGAACTACCATTTATTAAATCTTTATCTTTTCTTCATATTCTATTTGTTAAAATATCGCTATTAATCATAGCGGTTTTTTTATGTCCAAAACCAAACAAACTCGGTCAACTAATTTTTGGCGCTCACGTTCGCGAGTATTTTTAGTTCTTAATTTATTATTTATTGTGGCCGTTTTCATAATTGGTTTTTGGCCAGAGGCTTATCAGCCGCGTATCGGTCCGAGCGATATTTCTTATTATAACGGTAAAAAAATAACTATCATCGGTCGAATATGTGAAGAAGCTGACGTCGACTATAAAAGTCGTCGTCTTAATTTATGTATAAGTGGAAAAAATACAGGGCAGATTTTAATAACAACTGATTTATACCCCGAATATAATTATGGTGATTTCGTTAAAGTTGTCGGCCTACTTGAAAGTCCACCCCTAATCGACGGCTTTGACTACGAAACATATTTAGCGCGCTATGATATATATTCAGTGATGTATTATCCAAAAATATCAATTACAGAAGGGAATTTGAATACTTGGCAAAATATATATTTAAAACTCATTAAATTTAAATGGAAGTTAAAAGAAAAAATTGATTCGAATCTACCAGAGCCCGAAGCGGGGCTAGCGGATGCACTTTTACTTGGCTATCGGCGAACAGTCATGAGAGAAGATCTACAAATATTTTCTCGGGTTGGTCTTAGTCATATGATTGCTATTTCTGGTTCCCATATTACGATTTTAAGTGCGATGATTATAAATTTTTTTCTGGCCCTTGGCATCTCAAGAAGGCGAGCACTTAAAGTTATTTTTGTTTTTTTATTTCTATATCCTTTAATAACTGGCTTGGCCGCTTCGGCAGTTCGTTCGGCGATTATGGGCGGCTTAGTATTTTTAGCGCTTTATTATTCACGGCTTAGTTCGTTAATTAAGGCACTGGTTTTTTCAGCTTCATTAATGCTGATGTTCAATCAAAAATTATTGCGCGATGATATCGGTTTCCAATTATCCTTTGCGGCGTTACTAGGCATTATTTATATTTATCCGATTGGTGAAAAAATTACCTCTAAGTATTTAGAGAAGCTGAAATTAAAAAGAAAAACAAAAATAATTAGTAAAACAATTTTAGATACGATTAACCTGACGCTAGTTTCGCAAATTATAATTTTGCCAATTGCCCTCATTAACTTCAAGCAATTTTCGCTGATTGCGCCACTGGCCAATGTTTTAGTCTTATGGACCTTTCCGCCTCTCTTAGCGTCTTTAATCATCGGTATTTTTCTAAGCTTTATAATTCCATTTTTATCCGTTTTATGGTTTTTCCCCTCGTATTTATTATTAAAATACATTTTTGTCGTTTCGAGTATCTTAGCGACGCCAAGTTGGGCGGCGGTAAATATTGCGAATTTCAATTGGTATTTAGGTACATTTTATTATTTAATATTAGTAATTTTAATTAGAAAATTTAAACATTGACAAAACATCAAAATTATAATTAAATAGGAGCATAGTTATAAAAAGTCCTTTAAATAATCATTAATAAATCTCGTAAAATGGAAAAGAAACAGCAAATTTTCAATGTGCTCGATGGTCTCGTGTATGGCCTGTCGAAAAAAGCTGACGGCGACATGAAGTATTGGCCGAGTGGGGATAATTTTGAAGCCAAGAATAATCGAAAAAAGTTTTTTTCTGAGTCAGGGATTAATTCTGAAAGAATTGTTTCAGTCCTGGGAATTCACGAAGATAAAGTTCATGCCGTATGTTCATTCTCGAGTGCTTATGACATTAAAGGCTATGACGCTTTAATGACAAACATTCCCCAAATAACCTTAGCGTTAACAGTCGCTGACTGTGCGCCAGTTTATATTTTTGATCCAAAGCTGAGAGTAATTTCTTTAATTCATTCCGGTTGGCGGGGAACAGTTTTAAATATCGTTGGTAAAACGGTAAGCGAAATGAAACATTCTTACGGATCCAATCCGAGTAATCTCCAGGCATTCATTGGCCCGCATATTAAAGACTGCCATTTCGAAGTTGGTTTTGAGCTGGCTAGTCAATTTCCCGAAGAAGAAGTTAGTATTCGCGACGGCAAACCCTATGTTTACCTGGACCTCGCTATTAGCCGGCAATTAAGAGAAGCCGGTTTGACGAGTGAAAATATTTTCGTGACCGATATTTGTACATATTGCAGCGACGAATATTATTCTCATCGACGCGATAAATTTGAAAGAGTGAAGACAGGCTTAGCTTATTTCGCAATGGAATTTTAAGCCTTTTGAAGCTAGAGACTTTGAGTAATTTTTTACAAAAACAAAATCGCCACCGAAAAGAGGCGATTTTTTATTTATAAAAAACCCGACTTTTTAGATCGGGCTTAAATGTTCAAATTTTTGTTTATTTGTTATTCGGCTTCAACATAATGATACTCTTTTTTGAAAATATTTTTTGCATAAGATTTGAAAAAAAAATTTTCATTTTGCAAATTTGCCTATTTTCGTAGGAGCGAGCGGG
>JBBSAU010000072.1:0-4128 GCA_038251925.1 Patescibacteria group bacterium
GTACTTTTTACACGGCTTAAAACATAATTATCAATAATTTCTGGAGCTGACCCTGTCCCTTGAAAATATGTTGCCTCAGGGCCAAAGCCAACTGCCTCTAAAATATCTGCGTCAATACTTGAACTAATTGATCCAGTTCCTAAATATATTGTATAACCCGAGCCAGGCCAAGAAAATTCCTTCCGAGTAGCGATGGCATCGGCTTTTGAAAGATAATAATTACTGGCACTACTTTTAACAATTAGATATTTTCCGTGCGCTTTAATAATTGTTCCGCCCGGAAAAGAGCCGTCTTCAACATCGCCAATTCTAATTATAATACTCGGGTCTTCAGCGGTTTTAGTTTTTTCTAAACGATAATTCGCGGCGGCTAAATCAAAATCTTGATCGCCAGGGTTATACAATTCTAGCCAATCGTTGTCGGCCGTACTATATATTTTACTAATGGTCGCAATTTTTATGACCGCATTATTCACTTGAGGAGGGCTTGCGGGACTTGAAGCTGTCGAATTATTTATGGGCGGGTTGTTTGCAGGGGCACTGTTTACTGGCGGACTATTTGAGCTTAGGCTAGCAGCAATGACCGTGGCTGGCCTTGAGGGCAAAGTTACGGGCGAATAATACGAAGCTGCTTTTACGGTTGAACTCGATTTAGTGGTGGTCACTGGCTTAGAGCTAGTTTCAACAATTTTCGGTGAATTTAAACTATTAGCCGTAGAACTATTTGATGTGGGACTATTTAGAGCTTTGCCATTTGAAGCTAGTTTATTTGCAGTCGAGCCACTTTTAACTGAATTACTAGTGGCTGGATTTGTCTTTACCACTGGCGCACGACTAGGCGAGGAGTCCTGATCATTTTTAGCGGAAGCCGAATCGGCCGCCTCCTTTTCAGCCTGAGATAATTTACTTATAACAACATTATTTTTAGCTGTTTCTTTAGCGACTGGGCTTTTTTTATCAACATCCTCAGTTAACATTATTTCACTAGCAGTTGAAGATTCGCCAAATACTTTATTTTTTAAACTTAAAATAATATCTTTTGTTTTTTGGGCAACAATTTTAATTGAAGATAAGGGATTATTAATTAAACTCCAGCGCAGAACTAAAGAAGCCGTCGGAACGGCACCACGAACTTCCGTGCCGTTAAAAACAGAAGAAATTTTAATATCAGTCTCAACGTTGGCTAAGCTTGGCTGCAGGAATTGAGTATAGGGCACAAAAATATAGCGTTTGCCCTTATTTTCTATTCCGACATTAAAGCCGATTAATTCCGGAGCGGGAATTAATAAATCTTTGCGAGCGGCTATTTTTGAATACTCATAATCTTCAGAAAATACATCGCCGGCCGAATTTACAACTTTAGTATCATCGTATCCATCAGGCGTAATATCAAGCGCATAAAAATTCGGATCGTATTCAAGGGCATCTAAATTATTTGGGTTTGATATATTTGCGCTTTCATATATTTTTTCAACTAAGCCAACGCAAGTCCAGTCGCCTGATTTGGGTCCCTTCTGGGTTTTAAAATCAAAATCATAGGCTAAATTCTTATCCGCCAAGCTTTTAGCAATTGCGACTACCTTGGCTTGCTGAACTGAGTTTAAATTAAGAGGGATTTTAGCACCTAAATACTTTTCACCCTCAGCCTCATTAACAAATTTATCCGCGGGTGTTTTAACTATGCCACCCGTTAAAGCCTCAACGACATAATCAACGCCATTTTCTTTGCCGATATAAATACCGACATGACCAGAATTAATATTTTTAACTATCCCCTTTTCGCTATAGATTAAGGGATCCCCTGAATAACCGAACATTCTTCCGTCACCTGAACTGCGATAAACTAATGATCCGGGAGGCATTGCCCGACACAGGCCCGGCGCTAAGGCCAAACTTAAACAGAAAATAAAAACTAAATATATTTTTTTCATATTTTTTTAATTATAATAATTATTCCACTCGTCCCCACTAACACTGGGTAAACTATAATTTCGACCGGTTAAATTATTTATCATATCAGCACTAAAGGTCCGACTAATTGCGTCGAGTGAATCGTCAGTATAAACACTATCTAAAATTTGCAAACATTGCTCCGGAAATAATGGACAATAATCACTAATTAATAAGACTAAGTTTTGCCTTAAACGCGGACTGGTATTATTTTCTTGTGTGATTGAGGCAAGATTTTCTAATTGTTCGACGCTAAAATAAAGATTTTTGTTTTTAATATTACTAATGTTTTTCAAAGCCTGAATTTTTAATTCATCATCCCCGTCTATCGTTAAAATGCTAAAATAATTTGAAATTTCACTATCCTCATCTATTTCCGCTAATACTTTAAGCGCTGCTATTTTCTCGGAGCTTGAAGTCGCTATATTTATCGCTTGAACCTGCCTAGTTGCTAAGTCGCTCTTATCCTCTAGGCGCGAATTAAAACGGCTTATTATTTCCGATTTTATGTTTTTATCTCCATTTTCGGAGTTTAAATATAGGCTCAAATATTCAGGGATTTTTTTCTCATTAGGCAAAGAGGCTAAAAGTTTAATTATTTCAATTCTAAAATCAGAATTAAGAGTCTCATCTCTCCAATATTTTTCTAAACGTTTTTGGGTTTTATTTGAATTATTATTTAAGTCATCTATAACTATCGCCTCTTGCTTGAGCCTTTCTAAATAACAATTCTCATGACAAATTTTTTCTGCTTCAAATGATTGCTTTAATGTTTCTAGAGCAATTTCCGAGTCACTAACGCTAGCGAGCGCGAGCGAAAAATATGTCAGTATAAATAGGATTAAAATGATTCCACTCGCTATTATCCTCCGCCGAGGCGTGTTTAAAAGTTTTTTTAGTCGTTTTAGCAAACTCTTCGGCGACAAATGTCTGATAAATTTCATAGGCGTATCTTTAATAAATTAGTATCATCAATATAGCAGATAGCCCCTGATGGATATTTAAGAAAAAGCTAAAACATTTATCGGTCTCCTTTTATAAAAAAGCTCGCAAAATTCCACTAATTTCGCAAAATAAAAAAGCAGACCCGAGGTCCGCTTTTTTAGTATTTTTCTTTAATCTAATCAAATTATTTTTGTATTTTTTGATCAGCTTGAATTCTGGCTTTAAATTCTTGCCAATCGCTAGTCATTTTTGGATCAAGCGCGCTGGCTTTTTGATACGCCATTTCGGCGTCAGTCGTACTGCCGTTTACCTCGTATAACTTCGCTAAATTATACCAAACTTCAGGATCATTTTGGCTAATAGCCGCCAACCTTTCTGAAAGAATCGCCGCATGTTTATAATCTTTAGCGTCGGAGTAAAAATTAATCGCGAGTTTTAGTAACGACGCTGAACTTAATTGATCACTGCCGCCCTTATCAATACAATTATTTAAAGTCGGACCAATTTCGCTATCATATTTTTTATCTTTAATCACAAAATATATCTGCGCTAGTCGGCAATAGCCTTCATAGTAATTAGTGTTCAAGGCAATGCCCTGCTTCATCGTCGTAACCGCTTCGTCATTTTCCATTCGTGATAATTGCATTTGCGCTTTAACGAAATAAATAGTCGCTCTTTCTGGGCTTGCTTCGATTGATTTATCAATCGCATTCATCGCCTGCGAAGAATAAAAATTAAATTGCTTGAGATCTTGATAATTAAAACGTGCGGTGGCGTCTAAAATCTGCGCCAGTTGCATTTGCTGCATGCTATCATAAGGATTATAAGCCACATTAATTTTTGCAAGTGATATCGCATAATCAAGAATATCTTGGGTTTTTTGATGGTCAAGGCTATTTAAAAGCGTCGGGTTGCTAACAAGAAGGTTAATTAAGGTAACACGGGCATCACGCTCCATTGGGCGGCCACTGAGGCTTCCTTTATAGGCCTCATAGCCAGCTTCTAGATTACCAGAGGCAATATTGGCATAACCGTTAATTGAACTGGTAAACATCTTCCAAGTGCGAACATTGTAATAATTAGCGAATAGATAAGCAATCACTAAGAATCCTATTAAGAAGATAAGTTCAGTATTATCGCTCTTAATGACAAATCGAGGTTTTTTCTCCTCTTCCTCAACGTGGGCTCCCCGTCGTAAATCAAGCCAGTAAATAAAGCCTAAAATCGTCATTA
>JBBSAU010000073.1:0-4125 GCA_038251925.1 Patescibacteria group bacterium
AATAATTTTACAATGAGTTTTTGGTATCGTCAGACAATGGACTCACCGCGTTTAAATATTATTTTGAGTAATGATGACCAGGAAGCGATGAATATTACTTTCGACTTGAATGAAATGACCTTTGCTGGTCTTGATAATCCTGATTGGCGCTATTTTCAAGATTTTCCTTTCGACGATACTTGGCGACAAGCAACTTTAGTTGTTAATCGAAATGAAGGGTACTGGACTTTATATGTAGATGGCGTTGAAAAGTTTCATGTTAATTCTTATAAAATGTATCCGCTGGTAGATAAAATAGAAATTAGTGGCAGTAATGGTCCTTTTGCCATTGATGAGCTCGCGCTTATTGGTCGTGCTTTAACGAAGGATGAAGTAGTTGATTTACGAAATAGCGAAGCTCCGTTTGCCCCTAATATTTATCCTGAAAATCAAAAGAAACCCGAGTTAAAACATTTTTGGAATTTCAATGAAGGCATTGGAATTACTTCAAAAGATTTGGTTGGAACTTCTGATCTAGAGATTAATCGCTACGCGTGGCTTAATCTAGATGTCGAAAATAGTGCGCTTATAAATACTTGGGATAAGACCGTGAATGTAAGTTTTTCATCGCTTCATTCACCTGATCTTTCTTTGAGTTTTTGGTGGAGGGTGCCTGACACGTATAATGGCCACCGTTCGCGTCTGGCTTTAAAAAATTCAAATAATAATAACATATTAACGCTTATTCCGAGTATTGATACATCCGGTTATGATTTCAATAACATTTACAGTTATTTTAGCTATGGTCAAAATTTAACTATTCCGTGCGATAATCTTTGGCACCATTTAGCTTTAGTTTATGATTCTTATCGAAATTTACTGCGCTTTTATGTTGATGGCGAAGAAAAGGGGTCGCGGAGCTATATTTGGTCAGTGAATCGTCCCTTGGCGGATGCATTTGAGATTGTGTCTGAGAATGGGCTAAGTATAATTGATGATTTAGGCATTTGGGAGGGGGCTTTGAGTCAAGCCCAGATACAAGAAATATTTACTAATAATTAAGAAAAAAAGCCACTTTAGAGTGGCTTTTTACTTGATTTATTTTCCTTTTTCTTGTACTATATAATCGTTATTAGGGTAAGCGGGCAATCGCTCTTTTATATAGCGCAAGCTTCTAAATTGAGAGGAAAGTCCGGACTTCAACGTCTATTTATAGGCGAGACGATAGTGGGTAACGCCCACCGGGGCGCTTGAATTTATTTAAGAGCTTTAGGGATAGTGCCACAGAGACAATACTAATTCTGGAAATTTTGACAGAATCAAAGGTGAAAAGACGTTGGGTGTTTCGCAAGGAGCTGCCGATGTCGGCCTCCGGTGACGGAGATGCCGTGGTAAACCCTATCAGAAGCAAGAGCAAACTTTTACTCACGTTGAGTAAAATGAAAAGTAGCTCGCATGAACTTGTTAGTAATAATAGGTCAAGATAAATGATTGCTAGAACAGAATCCGGCTTATAGCTGCCCTAATAACGCGATTATCTATTAATTTATATATGAAAAAAATTGAAACTTTATTTTCAGTCCTATTTATTCCGATTGATTTTATTTTGCTTGTTTTAGCAGGTCTTTCGGCCTATTATTTAAGATTTTCACATTGGTCAGCCAGTGTTCGTCCAATAATTTTTGATCTCCAATTTCCGATTTACTTCCGTTCTTTGCTGTTTGTTTCTCTCATCTGGGTTATTATTTTGGCCATTTCGGGAGTTTATAGTATTCGCAGTGCCCGTAAATTAGCTCAGGAAATTAGAAAAATATTTTTTGCTTGTGCAGCGGGACTAGCAATGATCGCCATTATAATTTTTTTCCAGCGCGATTTATTTGATTCGCGTTTTATTGTTTTAATGGGCTCTGTTTTTGCTTTTTTATATTTAGGAGTTGCCCATGCTTTTATTCGTTGGCTACAAAGACGTCTATATGTTTACGGGATTGGTGTCCATAAAATAATTTTAGTTGGCAGTTCGAAAACAACTGATAATTTAATAGCTGAATTTTCAAGCAATAAGAAATCTGGTTATGAAGTTATTAAACGAGTTCGTGATTTTTCACTCGAAACCGCGCAAGAACTCGCTGAATTTATTTCGGGACGTGAAATTGATGAAATTATTCAGAGTGACCCGAATTTAACCAAAGCCGAAAATTTACGTCTTTTTGATTTCACAAATGAAAATCACATCACCTATAAATATGTCGCCGACTTACTAGAAGTAAAAGTTTTGCGAACGGAAGTTGCTGAAATAATTGGTATTCCGGTTGTTGAAGTTAAACGAACTACTCTTGAGGGTTGGGGTAAAGTATTTAAGAGAATTTTTGACTTAGTTGGTTCCAGTCTTTTAATTATTATTCTTTCACCGATTATTCTTTTAACCATGCTCGCAATTAGACTAGATTCTCGTGGGTCAATCTTTTTTTCCAGGCGCGATGATGGTAATCCTGTTTACCGCGTTGGCGAAGGTGGCGCAACTTTTCGCTATTTTAAATTTCGCTCAATGATTCCTAATTCCGATAGCATGCGCTATAACGAGCTGGCTGATCGTAATCTTCGAAAAGGCGGTCCACTCGTTAAAATTCAGGATGACCCGCGGGTTACTCGCGTTGGTAAATTTATTCGCCATTGGTCAATTGATGAACTACCAGAATTATTTTTAGTTTTTATTGGTCGCATGAGTCTAGTTGGTCCGCGTCCACATTTGCCGGAAGAAGTCGCTAAATATGAAAACTATCATCGAAAAACTTTAACGATTAAACCGGGAATTACCGGCTTAGCTCAAGTTTCCGGTCGCAGTGATTTGCTTTTTGAAGAAGAAGCAAAACTAGATATTTATTACATCGAAAACTGGTCATTGTTATTAGATATTTCAATTTTATTTAAAACTCCTTTTGCGGTCTTAAAACACCGTCAAGCGGAATAACATACATGAAAGTTGCTTTAATTCACGATCATTTAGCTCAAGATGGTGGGGCGGAAAAAGTCTTAAAAGTTTTTTCTGATATGTTTCCGACCGCGCCAATTTATACTTTGCTTTATGAGAAAAAAAATGTCGATAAATATTTTAAAGATCGAAAAATAGAACCATCAATTATTCAAAAATTACCCGGTGGTATTAAACATTACCAATGGTATTTGTTTTTTATGCCAATTGCTGTCGAATTTTTCGATTTGTCCCCTTATGATTTAGTAATTTCTGATACCAGTTCTTTTGCTAAAGGCGTCATCACAAAACCACATTGCCTCCATATTTGCTACTGTCATACGCCAACCCGCTATCTTTGGAGTGATACTCATCAATATATAAATGAACTTAAGTATAATAAATGGTTAAAGAAAATCATTTCTTTAATTTTGAATCGAATTCGAATTTGGGACCGTCTGGCGGCCGATCGCGTTGATGTTTTTATTGCTAATTCGATTACTGTTCAAGAGCGAATCGCTAAATATTATCGTCGAACCTCGACGGTTATTTATCCGCCAGTTGAAACCGAGAAATTTTCCGTGATTGATTTAAGTGCTCAAAAAACAGAAGATAAATATTTTTTAGCTGGTTGCCGTTTAGCGCCCTATAAAAGAGTTGATATTGTAATTGAAGCTTTTAAAATTTTAGGTGCTGATTATAAACTTAAAATATTTGGTGACGGCGTTGATCTTCTACGTTTGAAGAAAATCGCCGGCGCTGCGACTAATATTGAGTTTTTAGGACGTGTTAGTGAGGACGATAAAGCTAAACTTTTTCAGGGTGCACAGGCATTTATAAATCCTCAAGAGGAAGATTTCGGCATTACGGTAGTTGAATCAATGGCTAGCGGTCGTCCGGTTATCGCCTACCGACTAGGCGGCGCAACGGAAACAATTATTGAAGGGAAGACAGGTGTATTTTTTGACGAGCAAACTCCGGAGGCGATTAAAAATGTCGTTCAGAAATATGAAACAATAAATTTTGACCCACAAGCTATTAGAGCTCACGCTGAGCAATTTTCTGTTTTGAATTTTCAAAATCAGATTCAAAATTTTATTGAAACGCATAAAAATAAATCTCATCTAAAATAGTCTATGAAAATTGGTGTTGATATAAGAGTTTTAATGGATAAATAT
>JBBSAU010000074.1:0-4089 GCA_038251925.1 Patescibacteria group bacterium
TAAACTGCGAAGCTGTAATTAGATATGGACACAAGGCTGTTAAATGTACGATAACCCCTAAAAATAAAACTGATTATATAGTTAAGTTTAATAAAGTTCAGCGCGCCGTTACTCCCGGTCAAAGCATCGTTTTTTATAATAAAAAACAGGTATTAGGCGGCGGGCTAATTGCTGTGCTATAATTTCTTCAGCTTAAAAATTAATTTTCAAATAAACTTATGTCACAACAACTCCCCGATGTTTTCAAAAGAATTCAGGACAAAAAAAGACAGCAACGAGATTTAAAAACAATTTATCGTGACGCTTTGTCAGTCAGCGGTGAATATCAGGACGCTCTTGAAGAGCTTGAAGCCTTAAAAATAAAAAAGAAAAAAATTGAGATGGGAATTCAGGCTGATTTTAAAGAAGAGTTTGATAAACTAGAAGGACTAAAATTAAATATTGCCGGAGACATTATTTTACTCAGTGATTTAGCCTTGGCGCAACTTACGAGCGGCGAAACCGTTAAAATCATTGATGAAAATAAAGTTGAGTATGAACCGGTATTCTCTGTAAGGTTTAAAAAGGCTAGTTAGGGCAAATTTTTTTAATGAATAAAATATCAAGAGTATAAAAAACAAACTCTGCTTAGAGTTTGTTTTTGTGTGCCGCGAGAGGGAATCGAACCCTCACTAGGTCGCCCCAACACGAGTTTGAGTCGTGCGCGTCTACCAGTTCCGCCATCGCGGCCTATTATTTACAAAATTTAGTATAATAAATATAGTGTCAATTGTCAAAGATTTTTCTTTAAGATATAATAAATATATCAGTAAACACTATGGGAAAAATCATCGCGATTGTTAATCAAAAAGGCGGCGTTGGTAAGACAACGACTGCTGTTAATTTGAGTGCCTATTTAGCCCATCTGGGAAAACAGGTTCTTTTGGTTGATATAGACCCACAGGCCAATGCGAGTTCTGGACTAGGGCTCGATCATCGAAATTTAGAAGCCGGAGTTTATGAATCCTTAATTGGCGAAAAACCACTATTTGAAGTTATTAAAAGAACAATGCAAGACGGCTTAAAAGTTGCTCCAGCAACCTTATCACTAGCCGGGGCCGGCATTGATTTAGTTGGCCTTGAAAATCGTGAATTTCGTTTATCGCTGATTTTAGAAGAAATTAGAAAGGATTATGATTTTATAATTATCGACGGTCCGCCATCATTGGGACTTTTAACCGTTAATAGTTTAGTGGCGGCGGACGAGGTATTAATTCCTATTCAAAGTGAATATTTTGCGCTTGAAGGACTAAGTCAACTACTTGAGACTATCAGCCTTGTGCAAACTAATTTAAAACCATCATTAGGAATCATGGGTGCGGTAATAACGATGTTTGATAAACGAAATAAATTATCCGAAGCAGTCATGGAAGAATTATATAAGTTTTTTCCGAATCGTATTTTTCGTTCGGTTATTCCGAGAAGCGTCCGTTTAGCCGAAGCGCCTAGTTATGGTCGTTCTATTTTACATTACGATCCAAAATCACGTGGCGGCAAGGCCTATGAGGGCTTAGCACGAGAAGTGCTGAGTCTAGAAAAATAAACATAAATATCCCTTAATTAAATAAACTCTTTTATAAAATAAGTACCCGTTTGGGTATAGAAATATATGGCTCAAGTTTTAGGCCGTGGACTCGGTTCACTTATTCCAAAAAAAACAATGACTTACGGACAGAATCCGTTTAAGTCGGAAATTTCCGAAGAAGAAACTGTTGTTCTTCATGATGGTGATCGAATTTTAAAGGTTAGCCCGGAACGGATTGCCATTAATCCCCAGCAGCCCCGAACTTATTTTGCAGATTCAGCTTTAAATGATTTAGCAGAATCAATTAAGCAACATGGAATTATCCAGCCTTTAATAGTTACTAAGAAAGGGAATAATTATGAATTGATTGCTGGTGAAAGGCGACTACGTAGCGCTAAATTAATTGGTTTAAAAGAAGTACCTGTCATTGTACGCGAAGAAAAAGACCAAAAGAAACTTGAAATTGCTTTAATTGAAAATCTTCAGCGTGAAGATTTAAATCCTCTAGAGACTGCCCGCGCCTATCAAAGATTAATCGATGAATTTAATATTACTCAAGAAGAAGCCGCTAAAAAAGTTGGCAAAGCTCGTTCAAGCGTTGCTAATGCTTTACGTTTATTAGCACTACCTGAAATAATTCAAGAAGCTCTAGCTACTGGAAAAATTACCGAAGCTCATGCCAAGTATTTACTTGGCCTTGAAGGAGAGGCTAAACAGGTAAATATGCTTAAGAAAATTCTCCGTCAGAATATGACCGTGGCTGAAACTGATAAAGAAATAAAACGTTTAGGCGGAACAAAGTCAGCCAAGCCGAAAGATTATTTTGATAGATCTCGAGAAGAGGAGTTAGCTGAATTTTTAGCGACTAAAGTTGAAATTAAAAGGCAAGGAAAAGGTGGAAAATTAGTGATTGACTTTTACGCCGAGGAGGAGTTAAATGAAATTATTAAAAAAATAAAATAATCAAAAAAAAGAAGGAGTGTTCATGAAAAAAATTTTGCAAAAAATCAGGACTAAATTTGAATATCAGATTAGTGACATTATTATTCTAATCTCAATTTACCTCATTTTTAATTCACACCGGCGAAAAGAAAAGCAGACCTTGATTTAAATTAATCAATTATCAAGCGATTTACTCAAAATGAATCGCTTTTTTATTTGTAAAAATTATTTGCCATCCTGCTATTCTTATACTAAAATAATAGTGTTAAAATCAATTATTTATAAAATATATTTAAGCCATAATCAATGTCTTTTGTCCATCTTCATAATCATAGCCACTACTCTTTACTTGACGGGTTAACTAAACTCGACGAGATGATTAATTTTGCCAAAGAACAGGGCTCGCCGGCCGTTGCTTTAACGGATCACGGTTCGATGTATGGAGCGATTGAATTCTATCAAAAGGCTAAAAAGGCAGGCATAAAACCGATTATCGGCGTCGAGACATATTTAGCTCAAAATTCAAGATTTGATAAAAATACTCGTGAGGACGCTAGAAGTTTTCATCTTTTACTCTTAGCTAAAAACGAGATTGGCTATAAAAACTTAATAAAACTCGTTTCCCACGCCCATATGGAGGGCTTTTATTATAAACCGCGGGTTGACTGGGAACTACTTAGTGAGCATCACGAGGGTCTTATCGCTTCAACCGCCTGTCTAGCCGGAGAAATACCGCGTTTAATCGTGGCTGAAAAATTCGCTGAAGCTAAAAAACGCATTAAAGAATATAATAATCTTTTTGGGCAAGGAAATTTTTTCTTAGAATTAATGGATCATCCCGAAATTCCCGAATTAATTAAAGTTAATGAACAATTGATTAAATTCTCAAAAGAATTGAATATCCCCTTAATAGCGACTAATGATGTCCATTATTTTAAAAAGGAAGATGCGGAAGCTCAGGACATTCTTTTATGTTTGCAAAATAAAAAAAAGATAACGGACACTGATCGGATGAAAATGATTGGTCACGGTGATTATTCAATGCGTTCAAATTCCGAAATGATAGCCGCTTTTAAAGATACGCCTGAGGCAATTAGTAATACCCTCAAAATCGCTGAAATGTGCAATCTGGAAATTGAATTAGGCAATATTCAATTACCATTCTTCGAAGTACCGGCTGGTTATGATGGTAATTCTTATTTAAAAGAATGGTGCGAGAAGGGAATATTAAAACGTTTTCCAAAAGCTGGTTCAGAAGAACTAGGAAAAGTTAAAGATCGGCTCGACTTTGAATTAGCCGTTATCGCAAAAATGGGCTGGCCGTCATATTTCTTAATTGTTGCTGATTTTATAAATTGGGCTAAAGACAATAAAATAGTTGTTGGCCCTGGTCGTGGTAGCGCGGCTGGTTCGATGGTTTGTTATTTAACCGGAATTACAAATCTCGATCCTCTAAAATATGAATTACTTTTTGAAAGATTTTTAAATCCAGAACGTATTTCGATGCCTGATATTGATATGGATTTTGCTGATATTCGACGGGCAGAAGTTTTAAATTATGTTGGTGAAAAATACGGGCATGA
>JBBSAU010000075.1:0-4033 GCA_038251925.1 Patescibacteria group bacterium
AGAAATATTTTTAGATTTACTAAGCTTCGGAATCAACTTACTCGCTAATAACTGCGCCGTTTCTTCGCCGACATGCCTAATTCCAAGTCCATAAATAAAGCGCTCAAGATCTAATATTCGACGCGAATTAATCATCGCGATAACATTATCAGCTTTTTTCTCGCCGAAACGCTCAAGACTTAATAAATCAGCTTTTTTTAAAACATATAAATCAGCGGCATCTTTAATTAAACCCGAAAGTAAAAACTGCTCAATTACTTTCGGACCGAGACCTTCTAAATCGGCCGCGCCTTTCGAAACGAAATGAATTATCTGGCGTAAATTAATGGCGTAACATTTTTTATTCAAACAGCGATAAGCAACTTCGCCAGCAATTTTTTCAACTTTCCCGCCACACATCGGACACTCTTTCGGCGGATTTATTTTTTTCTCTTTCCCGGTTCGCAGTTTTTTTATAACGGAAATTACTTTCGGAATAACATCACCCGAGCGTTCAATAATCACTGTGTCGCCAAGGCGTAAATCAAGGCGAATAATTTCATCAAAATTATGAAGCGTTGAGCGACTAATTAAGGCGCCGCCAACTTTTACCGGTTCAAGCAGGGCGGTTGGAGTTAAAGCGCCAGTGCGTCCAACTTGCCAAACAATATCATTAATTCTTGTCGTGGCTTGCTCAGCGGAAAATTTATAAGCCATCATATAGCGCGGTGCTTTTCCAACAATGCCTAAAGTATTCCACATTTTTAAATTTTTTATTTAAACGACCGTGCCGTCAATATCAAAGGGTAAGGCACTGCGTTTTTTTTCAACCGCCGCATAATATGAAAAAACCTCGTCGAGATTACGACAAATTTTATTATAAGTTAAGGTTTTAAGCCCGAGTAAGCGCGCGAGTTTATCGGCCTGATCGCGGTATTTAATTATTTCACCACGCTCATAATTTTTTCCATTAGCGTCAACCAGTAATAAATCATAAGCATAAAAATCTAGTTTTCGCTCAGCGGTAACTCGCGCATCAAGTTGACGAATTGAACCGGCAACGGCGTTACGGGTATTTGCGAGTTCCGCTTTTCCGGCCGCTAAATATTTTTTATTTAATTCAGCAAAAACATGTTTTGACATGACGGACTCGCCGCGAATTTCAATTATTCCGGACGCCACTAAATTTAAAATCTTTTTCGCATTTTCACTTGTAAGACCGAGCTCACTTAATTCATTTAAACTCGGAACACGCAATTTTAACGGGACACTATTAATAGTGCGAATATTTCCAGTCACATTTTCACCAGTCTTCCCGTCCCCGCGCGTCGCGCCCGCTATTAATAATCCATTTTCATAACGTAAATTAATTGCGAGCCCATCAAGCTTTAATTCACAATAATATTCTTCGTTTAGTTTTCGCTTTAAATAATTATTATTTCTCTCTTCCCAGGCGCGCATATCCACCTCGCTAAAAGCATCGAATAAGGAAATCATCGGTTGCGAATGAATCGCTTTTTTAAATTTAGATAAGGCGAGCCCACTAACACGTTGCGTCGGTGAATCAGGCGTTATTAAATCTGGAAATTCAGTTTCAAGGCGAAACAATTCCATTTTTATACTATCAAGCGCCGCCGGCGACATTGTTTCCTTATCGAGGACGCTAAAATTATAGCGATGAAAATCAATTTCCGCTTTTAGTTTATTAATACGAATTTTAGCCTCCGATTTAATCATATTTTCTCTTTTACCTAAGCATTATAGCATAAAATAACAAAAAAGCCCTGTTAAAAACAGGGCCTTTTCTTTCAAAATCAATTATTTAGCGGGAGTTGCTTCACCTGGAGTAGCTGCACCTTTGTTAGCGCCAGTTGCTTGATTGATGAAAGTAACAACGTCATTAACAGTTTTTGTATTTTGGGCAGTTGCCTGTTGCAATTGAACCAAAGCGTTGCCAGCATTATTTAAACGAGCGTTAAATTGCCAAAAGACTATAACTAGCGCTCCAATAATAAGACCGACGATTAGAGGAAATAAAAATTCTCTTCTCATAGTTTTTGTATTATTAATTATTTTATTATTAACTATTTTGCTATTGATTGTTTTATTTAGTAGGCGTGGCATTGGCGGCAGTATTAAAAAAATTAACGATTGCAGTTAGTTTAGTTGAGTCATCAACTACAGACTGCTGAACAGCGGTTAATTGCTTGTCCATACGATTGAGCGAAATGTAAAAATAAACAAACATTGCTGCTATTAGCAATATCACGATGCTTGCTAGTAGCGGACCGACAAATGATTTTTTCATAAATAGATAAACGCATAAATAGAGTGACTTTATCTTCGCACTATTTATGTTTAAATTATTAGCTTATACTCATTATAGCAATTTTAAAAAAGAGGGTCAAGAATATTTCCAAAATAATAAATATAAAATATTTCGAATACTTTTTCTTGAAAAATTTTTAAAATATACTATATAATACAAGCGAGCGAATAAGCAAAAATCGCAATTTAGACTTTTTGACATCTATTGACATTTAGCCTAAAAAGTAGTATAATATAGTTATCGACAGTGGATAAGCCACATCGACAAAACAAATAATTTTCGTACGTTAAAAACCAAAAAAACAACATAAACCATGAAAAATCTTCTGAAAAACCTGATTATTATGGCAACTTTAGCCATAATGCTCACCGCTTGCCAGTCCTGCGAAAAGGACAACACCCCTTCGGTTACGACCGTTAGTGTCACTATAGTTGCGGCTAATCAAAATTCAGCTTCAATTACTGCCACCGGTCAATTAAATTCCGACGGAGGCGCCCCTACTACACGTTATGGTTTCTGCTTAGGCAAAGCCATTAATCCAACCATGAATGATTCCTACACCTCAACGACAACTTTAGGTCCAAACGGAACTTTCACTCTTACTTTCGGCGCCCTTGATTACAGTGCTACCTACCATGTTCGTGCTTATGCAGTTAACTCTGAAGGCGTTGGTTACGGAAACGATATCAGTATCGAAACCATACCAACCGCCATTACATTAACTAAAGAAGCCACTAACGTTACTCTGACTGCAGCAACTTTAAACGGCGTTGTTAATCCTAAAGGAAAAGCTACCAAAGTTTGGTTTGAATATAGCGGCGATGAGCTTACTAAGCTCAACCACACAATTCAAGCCGGAACATTCAGCGACAACTCGGAAATAAACGTCAGCGCTCAGATAAGCGACTTAACAGCTGCAAAAGTTTATAACTTTACAGTTAAAAGTGAGAACATTTCGGGAGTAGCTGAAGGCGAAGTAATGAGCTTTGAAACTTATGCAGCTAGCGACATCGATGGTAATTTCTACCACTCGATAAAAATCGGTGACCAAATATGGCTCAAAGAAAACTTAATGGTTACTCATTACAATGATGGCAGCGATATTCCTAATGTGACTGATAACACAGCTTGGATGAATCTAAACACTGGTGCCTATTGTGACTTTAACAACGACCCAGAGATTTCTAAAGTTTATGGACGTTTATACAACGCCTACGCCTGCTACACTGGAAAGTTAGCTCCCGCTGGTTGGCATGTTGCCAATGATGATGACTGGATGAGTCTACTTTATTTTGTTGATAGAGACGGTGGCGCTTTAAAGGAAACTGGAACCAAACATTGGCAAGCACCAAATACTGGCGCTACTAATAGCACTGGCTTTACGGCGCTAGCAGGTGGAACTAGAAACGCTTACAACACTGGACAGTTCGAAAACTTTCAAACTTATTCGGGCCTATGGTCGGCAACACCCTACCCTTCTGGCTCAACGATTGTAGCACTTTCCCATGTCGATGATTTCATGGATGCCCGTTATGCATACTCAGCCAAAGTTGGAGCTGGCGTTCGTCTTATAAAAGACTAAGAACCAACCAAACAAAAAGCCTCTGAACAAATCAGAGGTTTTTTTACAGAAAAGAATAATTTAATACTCTTTTAAAATATCTTTGTCATCTCTTATAATCCGATAATTTTCAATTTTACCACTAGGGTCACGACTTAAAATCT
>JBBSAU010000076.1:0-4025 GCA_038251925.1 Patescibacteria group bacterium
ACAAAAAAACCAACCCCTATGAGATTGGCTTTTTTGATTAACACTTTGCTTTACTCTAACATTTTCTTCTTTACATTTTTGCTTTCCACTAAATATGTAAAATTGCTTGAGTCTAATTATCGGTTAGTCGTCATTATCGGAGTTTCAGTCTAGCTTTGCCACTCACGAACATATTGACCAAGACCGGATTCATTTAACTTGTTTTTTAATTTAGTATTTTTATGCAGATACATTAAAAGGGAACCGAGTTCGATGTGGTATCTATTTTTAACAATGCGATATCGTAAATTAGGATCAGATTTAATGGCTCGTCTAATCGTTTTTCCTTGAACGCCACCTAAACCGGCCGCTTCGGATACTGAAACCCAAATCGGATATTTAACTTCATAACTAGGAAAAACAGGTAAATTTTCCATTGTTTAGATATTTAAGTCTACGATATTGTAGACTCTAGTATATAAATAAGCTAACTTAAAATAAAAAATATATTTAAGTCTCAAATATTGTAGACTAAAATATAATAATTATCTTAGATATTGTCAAATATTCTTTTGCTTGATTTCTATTATTCTTTTTAATGATTTTAAGTCCAGTATTGATTAGACTTAAGTCTTAATATCTTATTCTTTTTAAAATTTATGTCAAGGCTCAATTTTAGCTGAGAATTTAGTTTATTTCTGAATATATACACATCAAGAAGATTCTGTTTCAGCAGAGGATCATTAGAAGCGCGGCAAATTATACATTAACTTTATCCCCAATATTAACTATAATTTATCTTGCTTATCGCTGCGTAATATGCTAAGATATGACCAAGAATTAATAATAATTTTAGGTTTAGGCGGGGGAATTTTCCCGTATTTTTTTGTTAAAATCATTTAACCTTATTTTTGTTTACAGCAAATTTCAATGTCTAATAACCCGATCGAAAAATTTAGGAATAAAAAAGTATATGGTAAGCTTAAAAGCCATGATAAAGAGGCTTTTATTAAAGTTTACGACGAAAGCGTTAATGATATTTATCGTTTCGTTTATTTTAAAATTGGCAGTAAAGAAGAGGCAAATGACCTTACTTCAATGGTTTTCCTTAAGACCTGGAATCATATTCAAAATAATAGCTTAGAGGATAGTAAAACTCTCCGGGCCCTCTTATATAAGATAGCGCGTAATACTATTATTGATTATTACCGTGAATCAGGCCATAAAATAAGCCGTTCATTAGATGATGAAAATAATAAAATTGAAATAATTGACGATACGCAAACTCCTCAAGAAAGACTCGATCAGACGGCTAATTTAGAGCTAATTAAAAGTAAATTACCGCTTTTAAAAGAAGAATATAGGGAAGTAATCATTATGAAATTCATCAATGATTTAAGCCTTGAAGAAATAGCTGATATTAGTGGTAAATCTCGGGGAAATGTCCGCGTTCTGCTTCACCGCTCTTTAAACGCTCTGCGACAACTCGTTGAGGAAGATAAACTGTAACGTTTTCGCGCCCAGCCCGTATATTAAAGTATATGACAGACAAAGAATTAATCTCAAAAATTAAAAGCCTAAAAAATATTAATCCCGACGCTAATTGGCTAAGCCAAAATCGGGATCTTTTATTATCTCAGGTATCAAACTCCGGAGCGCGTGAACTTAGCGTCTGGCAAGTTTTTGCGATTAACTTATCAAGTCTAGCTAAAGCCGCTTCTCGACCAGCTTACGCTTTGGGTGCTTTTGTTTTAATTTTAATTACTGGTAGCATCTTTAGTCACCAAGCTTTTTCAAGTGCTAAACCAAATGACTCTTTATATATTGCTCGGGTAATTAGCGAGAAGGCAAAACTTAATACCATGTTTAACGCCGATGAGCGAAATAAATTAGCGGTTCAATTCGCAACTCGCCAAGCCCAAGATATTTCAACTGTTTTAGCTGACCCGAGTTTTAATACTGAAGCTAACCAAGATGCCGTTGCAAAACTTAATAATAGTTTTAATGAAGAGATTGTTTCCGTTAAAAATCATATTTCCTATTTAAGTTCAAAAAAGAAAAGTGAAAATAATCAAATTGATGCCAATACTAACGTCAAGCTAGATCTAGTTACAATCGCTGATAGCGGTAAAGATGATAGTGGAGTTCAATTATTTGAAGGAAATAAAATTAATACTAATATTAAAGTTGAAGCTAATCCTAAAATTATAGCAGCCACTACTACGCCAGTTTTAAATGCAACTAGCGTTTTAAATGTAGCAAATAGCGTGCTTGCAACTACTACCGAAGCTGACCCATCATCTTCTGAACTAAACGCCGATAAAGTACTAGAAGAAGCGAAGCAATTATTTGAGAAAAAAGATTATACGAAAGCCTCTGATAAGTTAAAAGAAGTTGACGAAATAATTAAAAACTAAAAATTTAAACATTAAAATTTTAAGTGTGTGTTTGTTAGTTTATCTCCCCCCACGGTTACTCCTGGCCGGCAGTTCACTCTTCCTATCACGGACAAGCCAAGGAGCTAAACTAACAAATCCGCATTTATTTGTGGATTGATGAACCCCGCTAAAGGCCGAATCTCTTGATTGAGATGGGTTTATCCTTAAAAATCTTATTATTATTCAATTCGAAGCAAGAATGATTCAAAATTTGAAAAAGAAGTAGATCGGTTAAGCTTTTCACCAGCAGGCGGGCAACACGCGCGGCTGGCAGAACTTATTTAAGATCAGTCAGCATCGCTTTAAGCATAAGCTTACTAGTGAGGCGGGATTCCGACTGATTTACTGATCAAGTAAAATAAAGAATCAAGACGGCGGACGGTTGAACAACAATCCCTCTTAATTGTTTGAACTACTATTGTTTAGACATTGAGACGGAATTAAAAATTATTATGAATAAATTACGCAAATTTCTAGTTGTCGGCGTAATGGTAATTACAGCGATTGTTACTGCTTTTGGCGGTATGGCTCCTCGTTCAGCTCAAGCTTCTGCATCTGCAGGTGACTTGATTAAGATGAGTGGTCTTTCTTCTGTTTATTACCTTGCTTCCGACGGCAAAAGATATGTTTTCCCTAATGAGGCGACTTACATGTCTTGGTACAGCAACTTCAATGGTGTTGTAACCATCCCTGCAACTGAATTACAAAGCTACGCTTTAGGCGGAAACGTTGTAATGCGTGCAGGAACAAAATTAGTTAAAATCACAACTGATCCAAAAGTTTACGTCGTTGAACCAAATGGCGTTCTACGTGGAATCAGCAATGAAGCACAAGCAGCAGCTTTATTCGGCACCAACTGGAGCAAAAGAGTTGTTGACGTATCTGATGCTTTCTTCACTAACTACACTATCGGCGCAGCTTTAACCAATGGTTATATCCCAGCCGGTTCTTTAGTAAAGAATACTAGCGGTGCTGATATTTTTTACTATGACGGTACTAACTTCCGCTTAATCGCTAACGAAGCTGCTTTCAATGCAAATCGTTTTGCTTGGGGCGATATCATCACTGCAGGATCTATGGTTTCTGCTGGTGGTGCAACTATTACTTCAGCTGAATTCGTTAACGTTGCACAAAATGGTGGAGCTAGTGTTGTTATTACAGGTTCTGGTTTAATGGTTAGCTTGAATGCTGCTACTCCAGTAGCTTCTTCTGTTCCAAAAGGCGCGGTTAACGTTCCTTATACTAAGTTAAACTTTACTGCAGCTAATGATGGTCCTGTTACTATCAATTCTATTTCTTTTACAAGAACTGGTCTTGGTTCAGCTAGTGACTTTAGTAATGTGTACCTATATTATGGTGCAACTCGTTTAACTTCTGGTCGAACCGTTAATAATTCAACTAATAAAGTAACCTTTACTGGGTTAAACTTTACAGTTGCTGCGGGTCAAACAAGTACGTTAACCTTAACTGCTGATACCCTTGTTGGCACAAATAATGCCTTTGGTATCGCTATGGCTTCTGATGTTATGTCCACTGGTGCTAACGTAACTGGATCATTTCCTGTTACTGGAAACATCATGAACACTGTTGATGTTACAACGGGTGGCG
>JBBSAU010000077.1:0-3920 GCA_038251925.1 Patescibacteria group bacterium
ATTATCTCGCCTGCCTACCGGCAGGCAGGCTCGCCGCTTGTTCGAATCCCCTTCGTGTAAAAAATAAAATGACCTAAACGGGTCATTTTATTTTTTATGCGGAGAGGGTGGGATGAAGTTGGAACGGCCTTAGGTATATAAAAAGATTCCTATTTTTAAATACAAGTCTTTTATTTTATTTTTACTGAATTTAATGCTATTATAGTACAAGTTCTAATAAACAGCCTATTTTTAATAATAAATATAGGTTTTTGCTCTAGGCATTAATAATTATAAAATTTATGACTAAAGACGAAGTAATAGCTTTAAGCGAGAAAATCGCTAATAATAAAGCCACATCAGCCGAAAAGCTCGCTCTCTTAAAAGAGCTTAACTCAACCATAGAAAGTATGCGTGATGATATTGCCGTTTTAAAGGATAAAAAAAAGATGGCAGACATTAGAAGTAGTTTTTCTAAATAATAAAATAATATTTTTTATATGAACGAAAATAATATATTTCAAAAGTTGAATCCTTTTAAAAAGAAAGCAGAACAGGGTGAAGAAAATATGGAAGTATCTAACAAGGAAACAAATAAAATAACTAACCCTGAAAATGAAAATAAATCCGAAGCTGAAATAAAGATTGAAATAGAAAAGTTGTTAAACAGTGCTCAGAAATTAGAGAAAGATATTGATGAGTTTGGAGGCGAGGAAGAATTTGAGAAGGCTCTAGATACAGAACCAAGCGTTAAAGAAAGTTTTTTTAGAAAGCATTATTTACTTGAGACATTCTTATTAATGCAAGGTGCTGGACTAGCCGGAGACGTGCTTCGCAATCAATTCCCGGATTTAATGTCTAGTCTAGGATCTGTAGGAAAGCCAGAGCATATAACCGCGCAACTGGTTGTGCTTGGGGTAACCGCCGCTTATGCAGTGATTAAATATTTAATGGAAAGTAATGAGAAAGAGTCAGCAACGGTTGATTATCGGAATGAATCTGCTGCTTAGAAAAATTTTTTATAAAGATATAGAAAAGAAAAAAAGGGCTATTTGAAATAGTCCTTTTTGAATCTTAACCGCTCATTTTACTCAACTGGTCTCCTGAAACGGCGAAGGCTCTTGTTTCTGCCCGTAATTAGGTGGAGAATGCTCCCCCCACTCATTAACACGAGCATAAAAATAAGGAATGTCACGGAACGAGTCACAGTGACATTTTGAGCCATTTCTGAGGGCAATGCATTAGTTGCCTTCAAGATGAAAGCAACAAGAACGCAAGCCGAGACCAGTAAAATGGTTTGGCCAATATTTTTTAGAGCGGCCACTCTTACATTTTTTTTCATGGTGTATTTTTTAAGAACTAGAATAATTATATCATATTTTATAAAATATGTCAAGTAGAACGATCTTATATATAGCGTTGAGGTATAACGTGGCTCTTCTCAAAGGGAATATACTTGACAAATAGTAAATAATTTGTTATAATTTATAATTCAGTTCACAGTTTAACGTTCATTTAAAAACAGAAGAAAACCATGCAAATTTCAGGTCATCTTAAAGCCGCCCCAATTCTTAGTGTACTTTTAATAACCGGAGAAGTTAATGGCGTAATAATTGCTGTTTTCGCATCCCTCCTTATCGACTTGGACCATATCCATTTAGTGATAAGAGAAAAGGCTTTCTCTTTTCAAAAAATAATCAAGATCAGTGAAAATATATATGATCCAGAGTCGCTCAAAAGATGTTTCATGGATGTAACCTATGCGCTGCACTCATTAGAAGTTAATCTTTTACTCCTCGCTCTTTCATTTTATTTTCCTATACTGCTGTACGTTGTGGCTGGTTTTTCTCTCCACATCGCATGCGATATGATACATCATCATAAACTTGGTTTGCCGATAATATCGTGGTTTATTTTAACCACATACTTCGTCAGACTAATCAAAAAAACCAGTTTTAGGACAACGAATTGCCTAGAACAAAAAACGAGCTTTTAAACTCGTTTTTTTTATTTTCACTTTAACTCCAAAATAAATAAAAAAAGAATTTTAGCCTCTCTTCCTAAGAAACAACGAGAAACGTTAATTTGCTTACTTTGGAACACTGGTGTTGGTAATAAAAAAATCGCTAATATTTCATTCAAACAGCCATATGATGTACTCTCTAAAATTGAAAATAAAAGCGATTTTGATTCATTGCGGAGAGGGAGGGATTTGAACCCTCGATACCCTTTCGGATATACCGGTTTTCGAGACCAGCGCACTAAGCCACTATGCGACCTCTCCTTTTATAATGTGTAAATAATTATTTTTTAATTATTTAACTAATAAATTTTCTACTTCTTCCTGACTTAAATAATCCCACTTTCCTTCCGGTAAACTTCCAAGCGTCAGCCCGCCAAGGCTAATTCTTTTTAGGTCAATAACGCGTGTTCCAAGATGTTCAAACATGCGACGAATCTGTCTTTTTTTCCCCTCGTTCAAGGTTATTACAAATAAATCTTTTTGTAAATATTTTGCGCGAACGGCGCGCACTATTCCGTCGCCCTCACCGATATCAATTCCACCAAGTAAATTTTTTATGACCATGTCGGGGTTAATAACTTCATCACGAATTTTTACTTCGTATTCTTTATCATGCTCGTATTTTGGATGGGATAATTGCTGAGTTAAGTCGCCATCATTAGTTAATAAAATTAAACCACGACTATCTTTATCAAGACGACCAACCGCATAAAGTCTAGCTGGTAAATCAACTAAATCAAAAATATTTTTTTCGCCGGTGAATTTACGATTTGTGCAGGTATAGCCGAGCGGCTTATTAAGCATTACATAAACTTTTTTCTCAGCGCTTGGTATTAAGCGTCCATTGACGGTTATTTTATCTTCTTTCGGTTCGGCCTGATCGCCCAGTAAGGCTAGTTTCCCATTAACATTAACTTTACCCTCGCGAATAAGCTCTTCGGCGTGACGGCGAGAAGAATAACCACTCATGGCGATTATTTTTTGTAGAATTATTTTCATATTAGTTTCGAATATTTTTAGAACCAAATTTATGGTTGTAGTTTAATAAACCAATTAGAGCCAGTAGAATCCAGAACATCACCGCTAAGTCGTTTTTAAAATAAGGAACATCAACTAGTCCATGAATTAAGATAGTGACCAGAGCGCCCATTAATCCTAAGGCTAAATATTTTTCAGCCTGGTTTTCACGGCCGTAGATAACTGTAAGTTTTAAAGAAATATAAATTGTTCTAAATATTAACCACGTAAAAACGAGAGCGCCTAGCAAACCGATTTCCGTCCAGAAATTCAAAAAAATATTATGAGGATACATATAAATTTCAACTGGCTGCCAATATTTAGCGCGGAGATCACCACTTTCTCGGAGCTGAGCATCAAAGTTTGCTAAATTATCGCTGTTAAAAAATATTCCTTCTTGGTGATAGGGGGCAACGGCAGTTTGATAATTATTTAAGCCCGAACCGGTAAAAAACTTAATTCCTTTTAAAGTCAGAAAAGTTTCTTTCCATTGGCGCTGTCGAATTTGACCTGATAAATCATTTAAAGTTAATTTAGTAATAACAAAATTCTTAGTCGGGGCGAAAAAGAAAATGCCACCAGTCACGGTTGCGGTTAGAATAAGAGTTGCAATTCTCTGGCGCCTGCCAGCAAATAATCCAAAAACAAGTAATCCGGCCACAATTCCCACCAGAGCTCCTTCGGACCGCGCAAAGTAGATAGACAGAAGAGAGACAATAATCACTAAAATTATTAGAATCTTTTTAAATGTTTTACTTATAGTGCCTCGTTTGGGTAGAGAAAAAAACCAACCAAGAAAAACAAGAATGAGCGGTGCTAGGAAAAGCCCAATGGCGTTTGGGTAGCCGAAAAAGGAAACCACCCGGCGGCTTGCCTCATTTGCCCAGTAGGGGTTAGAAAT
>JBBSAU010000078.1:0-3920 GCA_038251925.1 Patescibacteria group bacterium
AAAGATAAATCATATTCAGCTCTAATTACTGAGTATTTTAAGCGTTTAAAGCCTTATGCGAGGTTAAAAATCGTAGAGCTAGAAGCCGTTTCTTTCTCACCAAAACTTCAGGAAAAGGCCAGGGAATTTGAATCAGAAAAAATTGAAATCTATTTATTAAAGCAGAAAGATGCCCTTGTTTATTTGATGGCTGAACGCGGGCAAGAATTTAAGTCACCTGAATTTGCCCTTTTTTTAGAAAAAAAATCTCCTTTAATTTTAGTTATCGCTGGTGCGCTTGGTTTTAATGAATTCTTATATAAAAAATATCCGAGTTTATCACTTTCACCTCTAACTTTTCCTCACGAACTGGCCCGCGTCGTTTTGCTCGAGCAAATATATAGAGCGGCCACTATTTTACAAAATAAAAATTATCATTATTAAAAATATGAAAAAAATTACTCGAGCCCAGCTCCATAAAAAATGGGCGAACAACCGTTTATTCTTATGGCTCCTGATTATTTTTGTCAGCGGTTTCGCTTTTACATTAGTTTGGACAAAACTGATGATTCTTGAAGCCATGCGCCAAAACGTTGTCCAAGAAGTTGGCTTAAAAGTCACGGATGAAAAAAATAATTCCGGTATTAGAACGGCTGCTCGCGAAACTGAATTTTTAACCCTCAATAGCGCTCAAAAAAGTTTTGATGAACTTAATTTTTTAATTAGTCCTAATGGCCATTCAATCGCTTATACTTTTAATAATGCCAAGTTTGGTAAAAAAACTCTTTCTCTAAATGGTCAGGCAGGGGCATCTTACGATGATATTACTTTTATGAAGTTTAGTTCCAATGGTCAGCGATTTGCCTATGGTGCTAAAGTGGCCGCTAAATCTCTGGTGATTATCGACGGTCGCGAAGGAAAATTATACGATTGGATTTTTGAACCAAAGTTTTTTACGCCCGATAATCAATATTTTGTTTATAAAGCGCGTGATGATCGCGGTGACATGCTTGTTTTTAATAATTGGGAAAGCAAGCCATATGATAGAATTTATGGAGTAACAGTTAATAATAGTAAAACAGAATTAGTTTATTATGCACGCCAGGGCGATCAAATATGGCAAGGAATAGTTGATTTAAGTCGACCCTTGGAATCAGACTTGAACTTGAAAAATATTAGTAGCGAATAATTTTCAAGGATAGCTATTTCAAAGAATTGAAAAAGAGTATTATTTAAGGAAGTAAATATTTAAAATATGAATAAATATGAAGCTAGGAGCGGCGTCTCAAAAGACGAGCAAGCCGCTAATCGGGAATTGTCACATGTTTTTCACAAAGTAAAGGAAATCGTTTTAAATAATAAAGATTATTCGCTTGGTGCGGCTAGAGAATTAATGGCTGATTTAAGTGAGGAAGAGGCAAAAAAGATTTAT
Source organism: Patescibacteria group bacterium (assembly GCA_038251925.1). GTDB lineage: Bacteria > Patescibacteriota > Patescibacteriia > Patescibacteriales > UBA12465 > UBA12465. The sequence continues at coordinate 1,412 of JBBSAU010000078.1, forward strand.
GAAATGTTTAATTTTCAGGAAGGGGCTCTACCAGACGAGTTAGCGATTGAATATATTAAATTAGTTTATTCTCCGTCGAGTATTGAAAAGAAAATACATGAAGGAAAAACTTTTTATGAGTCTCTATCAGCTATTGCCTGGGAGATAAAAAATGCTCATTTAGAGTTAAATCCTGACTTGGTTCAAGAGCAAATTAACTTAAGTTCAAAGAGCCTAAATAAGGCCTAGTTTAAAATTGTTGTTTTTTCTAAAAGTGTTATAATAAAATGAATAATTATTCGACTTAAATAAAACTATGAACGGAAACGGTAATTTAGATCTGAGTCGCCACGGTCTTCATGGCAAGACGGTCTTGATTGTTAATACGACCAAGAAGTTTTTTATTAAAAAAGCCAGGAGTTTTGGAATTAAGATCATCACAATTGGTAAAGAAGTGAGTACTTTACAGCCTTATGTCGATTTCCACTTATCCGCCGATACGGCTAATCACCCAGAATCATTGGCAGTACTCGATAATTTTCTTAAGTTACATCCCGAAATTAAACTCGATGGTGTCTTAACCTTCTGGGAGGATGATGTGCTTTTAACTTCGAAGATTTCCGATCGCTATAAGTTAATTGGTACGCCTTGTAAAGTTGCCAACCGAATCCGTAATAAGTTCTTTTTGCGGGAGTTTTGCGCGGCCAATAATTTACCGACGATTCATCATCAGGAATTAAAAACGATTAAAGATTTAGATGATATTGTTAAAGCTTTTAATTTTCCCTTAGTGGTTAAACCGGCCTATGGAGCGGCTAGCGCTTTTGTCGTCAAGGTTAATAATGAAGAAGAACTACGAGAAAGCTATAATTATATTAAAAAAGAAATTTCTGCCAAAGTCGAATCGGCCTTAAATGATGGTTTAGAAGTTTTTGTTGAAGAATATATTGACGGCGATGAGGTTGATATGGATATTTTAGTTCAAAACGGAAAAATTAAATTTTGTGGCATTTCTGATAATGGTAAAACTAAAGAACCGTTTTTTATTGAAACAGTTCGCATGACCCCTTCTAATTTACCCATAAAAAATCAGCAGGAATTAATCGCTATGGCTGATGAAGCGCTTGAAAAACTAGGCGTATTAAACGGCTGTGTTCATTTTGAGGCCAAGTCGACTCATGACGGCCCAATGCCGCTGGAAATTAATCTTCGCCTGGGCGGTGATGAAATTTATCCGAGCGTTAAGGCTGCCTGGAAGGTTGATTTAATTGAAAGCGCTTTAAAAATTGCTTGCGGAATATATTTACCTAAATGGGAAACTTTAGCCGCCCCTTACAAATATTTATGTGCTGAAACTTTTTCATCCGAACATTCCGGAATTTTAGTTAATCTTGATATTGCTGAAGATTTAAAGAAAAAACCCTATGTTGAAGAATTTCAATTCGATAAACGAATTGGTGACTCAGTTTTATCACCTCCAGATGGTTATGAGCTTTTAGGTTGGATTTTAGTTTCTGGTCTTAACCCGCTTGACGCTTCGGATAATTTAAAAGAGGCCGAAAAAGAAATATATTACGAAGTCGCTAAATTTCACCCTGCCTCTTCAATTGGTAAAACAGCCCGTAAAACGCCTTTTTCCGCCTCAGTTATGAATCGCGAAATCTTAAAACGTGGTTCTAAAATTGAAAAAATTAGACGCATGGCTATCTCCAATCAACGTAATCTTCATATTGGTATTGCCTGTAATTTATATGAGGAGACAACTGTCGATCAGGAAAATGTTGTTGAAAATGATCTAACGATTATCGGTAAAGATATTGAGAAGAATTTAAAAGAACGCGGTTATAAAATTTCTTTCTTTGATTTTAATGATTTACCGAAAGCCTTTAATGATTTAAAAAATTCCGATATTGATTTAGTTTTTAATGTTTGTGAGCGTATTAATAATTCGAGTTTACTCGAACCTCACGCCGCTTCAATTTTTGATACTTTACAAATTCCTTATACCGGCTCAAATCCGTTTACGCTTGGTTTATGTATTGATAAAATTCGTGTAAAGAAATTATTAAGTTATCATAAAATTCCGACTCCGGAATGGGATTATGTTTATACACTCGATGACCCGGTTCGCGAAGATTTACGTTACCCTTTAATCGTTAAACCGGCTAATACCGATAATTCAATTGGAATTACTAATGAGTCGGTTGTTCGCGATAAAGATGAATTAAATCGCCAGTTAGTTAAAGTTATTAAAGAAATTGGTCGCCCCGCCTTAATTGAGGAGTATATTGAGGGTGATGAGTATGATGTCCCGATTATCGGTATGGATAAGGACGATTTACGTATTTTACCACTCTCACGGTCTATTTTTGACGAATTACCGACTGATATTTGGCATATTTATCCTTTTGAAGCGAAATATACTGATGGTTCTGTCTACGATAAAATTATTGTGCAACGTCCGCCGAAAAATGTCAGTAAAAAATTAGAAACATTACTGGGCGAAATTGCGCTTGATACTTATAAAATT
>JBBSAU010000079.1:0-3911 GCA_038251925.1 Patescibacteria group bacterium
AAGCTTCTATTGGTGATGAATCGCTGCCGGAACCATTTCTAATAAATTTAAATCCGGCTCCCAATCCCATCCCACCACCTCGACCTCAAACGTCAAGTGAAAGATCCTAAATAAAAATCAAATAAGTAATCAGGGCAGTTTAAATAATAATGTAAATACTAAGAATAATCCAAGCCAAAGGGAAGATTTAAGTCAAAATGAGGTTAATAAAAAAGTTTTTCCTAATAACTCAAATCGAGTGATTTCGAATATTACCGTTCCCCCAGCTACTGTAAAAGAACCGGACTTGAATGTTTCTACTGAAAAAAAAGAGGTAAACAATCTATTATCTGATGAGCCTATAATCAAGAATAAAAACAATAAAATTTTTACTGCCTTAATTGTGGGAGTGATTATTTTAATTTTGATTGGAGCATCATATTTAAGTAAAAGTATTTTAAATCGTCAAAACAATAAAACAGAAGATAGAAGTGAATTTTCGGTTAATGGTTTTACTTGTTATGATCTAGATAATTATTTTGTTATTACACGTCTTGATTTATCAGGTAACCCAGGTGATGATATTTTAGTTAAATATAAGAAAGATCAAGAACAAGACCGAGGACAGATAAATTGTGATTACAAAGTTGAAGATAATGATTTAGAGATATTAAATACACCTCTAAATACTGTCACATATTATCAGTATTTTTCTAGTATTAATAATGATTTACTAATTATTGATGAAGGCGCAGAATCAAATAAAAGTTTTAGAATTTATGATTTGGTTAAAAGACAGAAAGTTTTTGGAGATACGTACTCTTTGGGGTTGTTTGATTTACAAAATAATACATTAACTTATTGGCATAAAACTAATGACATTCCTAATAAATCAAATTGTTCGAAAATAGATGAATATAATTTAAAAGGAGGAGCAAGAATAGAAAGTAAAATGTCATTGAATCTTTTAGATTTAACTGAAAGAAAATATGGAGAATTTAGGTGTTCTTCTATTGATTAATTATTATAAAAATGTAATTGTGCCCCATGGAGGGTTCGAACCTCCGACCGTCTCCTTAAGAGGGAGCTGCTCTACCAGCTGAGCTAACAGGGCGTATAATTTTTAAAAACTTCTACATTATTACAAATAAATCACATTTTGTAAACTAGAAAATAAAGTAGTATAATAATTTTTATGGGATTTATGCGAAGACAAGAAAAAGAATTAATAATAAATAAAGAGACAGGTCAAGTTGAATTGAACTTGGATTTGGATGTTATTAAAGGAATATCTCAAGAATCAACAATAAAGGCAAATGTTTTAGAATCAGGAGGTAAGGACGATAAAGATATTGATTTTAGAGATTTATCAGAAGAAGAGAAAGAAATATTAAAAAATAAAGATCCTGATAAATATTATGAATTAGCAATAAAAGAAGAAGCTCGAAAATTCTATGGCGATGAAGCAGCAGGAACATCTAAGGATGATTTAAGTCGCGAAGATAATGATGGGTACGAATTTAACTGGCAAAAGAGACATAACGAGTAACATAACCCCCTTTTATTTTAGGAGTTTTTATATGGAACAATAGGATATAATATATCCTTGACTTCTTTACACATATGTATATAATGGATGTCACAGTCTGGTTAAATCCGACTGTTTTAATTTCTTTGAAAATTATATAGGTATGTAACATAAATCAAGCAAGTAACTCGCATTTATATTTCAAATAAATAGCGAAGTAAACTCGAATATACTTTTCGGATAAAAGTATATGGCGAGTATAAACCAGTTAATGGAAATAAAAGTATTTTTTCTTTTGTTCCGTTCTATTTTTTAGTAGAGTTTGATCCTAGCTCAGGATGAACGCTGGCGGCGTGGATAAGGCATGCAAGTCGAACGGACTTTATTTTTCTTGAGATTGAGATTATATCAAAATCAAAAGTCGTTTAAAGTTAGTGGCGAACGAGGTAGTAATACACAGGAACTTCCCCCTAAGTCGCGAACAACTCACCGAAAGGTGAGCTAATACGCGATAGTCTCTCCGGAGTAAAGTTTTTCGCTTAGGGAAAGGCCTGTGAAGTATCAGCTAGTTGGCGGTGTAAAGGACCACCAAGGCTATGACGCTTAGGGGAGCTGAGAGGCTGACCCCCACCGATGGGACTGAGACACGGCCCATACACCTACGGGTGGCTGCAGTCGAGAATCTTCCGCAATGGACGAAAGTCTGACGGAGCGACGCCGCGTGATTGATGAAGCTCTTCGGAGTGTAAAGATCTTTTATGAGGGAAGAAGTTTATTGACGGTACCTCATGAATAAGGGGCTCCTAATCTCGTGCCAGCAGGAGCGGTAATACGAGAGCCCCGAGCGTTATCCGGAATTATTGGGCGTAAAGGGTGCGTAGGTGGTTGTGTTAGTCGTTTGTTAAATCTTTGGGCTTAACCTAAAAATCGCGAACGAAACGGCACAACTTGAGAGTGTGAGGGGTAAAGGGAACTCATGGTGTAGGGGTGAAATCCGTTGATATCATGGGGAACACCAAAAGCGAAGGCACTTTACTGGCACACATCTGACACTCAAGCACGAAAGCGTGGGTAGCGAATGGGATTAGATACCCCAGTAGTCCACGCCCTAAACGATGATCTCTAGTCTTTCGGAGTATCGACCCTCTGAGAGACGTAGCTAACGCGTTAAGAGATCCGCCTGGGAAATACGGCCGCAAGGCTAAAACTCAAAGGAATAGACGGGGACTTGCACAAGTAGTGGATTATGTGGTTTAATTCGACGATAAACGAAGAACCTTACCAAGGTTAGAAATCAACGTGAAAGCCCCAAGAAACTGGGGCCCTCGCAAGACTAGTTGACAGGTGATGCATGGCCGTCGTCAGTTCGTGGTTTGAATTGTTCCCTTAAGTGGGGTAACGAACGCAACCCTCGTCGTGTGTTATAAGTGTCACACGAGACTGCCCCGACCTAAGTTTTTGAATTCATTAATTTGAATCGAAATTTTAGGTCGGGGAGGAAGGAGAGGATGACGCCAGGTCAGCATGTCCCTTGATACCTTGGGCTACACACATAATACAATCGCAATTACAACGGGTAGCGACGGGGTAACCCTGAGCCAATCCTAAGAAAAATTGCGCCAGTTCGGATTGGGGGCTGCAACTCGACCCCATGAAGCCGGAATTGCTAGTAATCGCAGGTCAGCTATACTGCGGTGAATACGTTCTCAAGTCTTGTACTCACCGCCCGTCAACTCAAGGGAGCCGGGGGTACCCGAAGTCCGTTTTAACGGCCTAAGGTGAATTCGGTGACAGGGAGTAAGTCGTAACAAGGCACGGGTAGCGGAAGCTGCTCGTGGAATATTTCAAATTGAAATTCTGATGCACTTTTGTGCATTGGTGAACGCGTCGGTATCGTGTGTCTCGATCGAGCACAGGATGGTAATTGTTGTGAATCAATATCAACATGACGTCTAGGAAAGACTAGAGACATATGGACGGAACAAAATAAAGGGCATAATATACATAAAATAACAAAACCACCTCGCCACAAGCGGGGTGGTTTTGTGTATTAAGCATATTGACATACTTGTTTGATGTGATAATATTTGGTTCGAGTCGTTTCCAGTTCTTTTAACCTACATGGATGGAGAAGTACTATGGGTACCGGTTCAAGGCGCGATGGCCGATGCACAGGAATGCCCGGGCACATGAATCATAGGTTCAGGCTCAGGATGAATGGAAAGCCAATCAGTTTTGGATTAACCCAAGACCCTCCTTTTACTCCGGAACAATTGGAGCATATCAGGCTGACAAGGGAGGCGCTTAGGGGAAAGCGATTTGTCTTCCCCGAAATCGACGATTTGGTCTCAACTGTTTGTTTAAGGCTGTCTGGACGCGGGGCGGCCTCGGGGACAGAGGGGAC
>JBBSAU010000080.1:0-3862 GCA_038251925.1 Patescibacteria group bacterium
CCTGCGCTTTAACAGTCAGTTTAATAATTGCACTATCAACTTTCGGTTCCGGCCAAAAATTTCCCGCCTTTACCTCGCGAATAATTTCCGCCTGCGCGTAGTATTGTACCGAGAGAGCCAAAAGGCTCATTTCTGGTGGCGCCGCGATAATCCTTTGCGCCACTTCTTTTTGTAACATCAAAACCAGCATTTCCGGCTTATGGAGACCCGATAAAAACATCCTTAGCAGTATTGAGCTGATATTATAAGGGATATTAGCGACAACTTTATATTTAGTTTTCGCCCCTAAATTCTTATCTAAATTGAAACGCAAAATATCTTCATTATAAATTTCGACATTTTCCATGTCTTGAGCGTCGATACCAACTTGAAGATAATTGGCGAGCTGGTCATCGAGTTCAACCGCTATTACTTTTTTAACTTCCGTCGCTAATTTAAAAGTTAAAAATCCCAAACCCGGACCAACCTCAATTACCGTATCTGTTTTTTCAAGATCGGCGGCGGCGACTATCTCATTATAGATTTTTTCATTAATTAAAAAATTCTGCCCCTTACTTCGAGCTGGCTTTATTTCAAATAGCCGGCAAATCTCTCTAATCTGCGGTAATAAATCAGGCATTTTATTTATTTAACAACAATATTAATTAATTTCCCTGGAACAAAAATAGTTTTAATAATTTCCGAGTTCTCAAACCATTTTTTCAAATTTTCTTGCGCCAAGACAAGTTCTAAAACTTCTTTTTCGCCAATATCATACGCAACTACGAGACTAGCTCTAAATTTTCCATTTACCTGCACGACTAAATTAACCGTTTCGTCTTTAATTAACTCTTCGTTATACTCTGGCCAAGAGCTAGCAAAAAGACTTTCTGTTTTGCCTAATTTTTCAGTGAGTTCTTCGCTTAAATGAGGCGCAAACGGAGATAATATTTGGAGAAATTTATAAAAATCTTCCCGAGTTAAAGGTAGGGCGGAAATTTTATTTTTTGTCTCAATAATTTCATTTACCAAAATCATTAAAGCGGAAACCGCCGTGTTAAAATTAAAACCGGTAATATCTTCACCGACTTTTTTAATTGTTTTATGGAGTCTCGATTTAATTTCTTTAACTTCTTTGAATTCTGTCATTTCCCCTAAATTAGCCACCTTATCTAAAAATTTTCTAGCCCCAACTAAGCCATTTGTATTCCAGGCGCAAGCTTGCTCAAAAGGACCCATGAACATTTCATAAACGCGAAGCGAATCAGCCCCATATTTATGAACAATCTCGTCAGGATTAATCACATTGCCCCAACGCTTACTCATTTTACGTCCATCTTCTCCCATAATAAGACCAACGTGTTTTAATTTGGTAAATGGCTCCTCGTAATTTACGACGCCAATATCAAATAAAAACTTATGCCAAAAACGAGCATAAATTAAATGACGCGTCGCATGTTCCGCTCCGCCGACATAAAAATCAACCGGTGACCAATATTTTTCTAAATCCTTATTAACTAATGCCTCATTATTTTTCGGATCAATATAGCGTAAATAATACCAACAAGAACCTGCCCATTGAGGCATAGTATTTGTTTCCCGTTTTCCCTCGCCGCCGCATTTTGGACATTTAACATTAACCCAATCACTAATTGCGGCTAGTGGCGATTCCCCGTTATCACTAGGTTCGTAAGACGAAACTTCAGGCAAAACTAAAGGCAGCTCTGATTCTGGCACTGGAACAACGCCACATTTTTCGCAATGAATTAAAGGAATTGGCTCTCCCCAATAACGTTGGCGAGAAAAAACCCAATCCTTAATTTTGTAATTTATTTTTTTGGCTCCTAAATTATTTTTAATCAACCAGGCTGTCATTTTCTCGCGCGCCTCGACTGAATTTAAACCGCTATATTCGCCCGAATTACGTAATATTCCTTCCTCAAGGAAGGCATATTTACCCTCATACTCACTATTTTCAGTCGCAAAAACAACGGCTTTAATTCGCAGTCCCTTTTTATGAGCAAATTCAAAATCACGTTCATCATGTGCCGGTACCGCCATAACCGCTCCTGTTCCGTATGAATTTAAAACATAATCCGCAATAAATATTTCAACTTCTTCGCCGTTAAATGGATTCAGCGCCTTCAAACCTTTTAATTTCACGCCCGTTTTTTCTTTATTTAAATCCGTTCTTTGTAAATCAGTTTTATTTTTACATTCTTCAATATACTCGCTAACTTCATCGTAATTAGTAATTTTATCTTTTAGCACTTCAACTAGCTTAGTTTCTGGAGCAAGGACCACGTAAGTACAACCGAAAATTGTATCGACTCGGGTCGTAAAAACTTTTATTTTCTGCTCAGTTTCTGAAACCCTAAAATCAATTTCGGCGCCCTCACTTCGTCCAATCCAATTTCTTTGCATTTCCTTGGTTGAATTTTCCCAATCCGGAAGTTTATCTAAATCATTAAGCATGCGCTCGGCATAATCAGTAATTCTTAAAACCCATTGTCTCAGTGGCTTTAAAATAATTAGTGTTCCGCAGCGCTCACAGTGACCATCTTCTAAATCTTCATTTGATAGACCAGTCTTACAAGACGGACACCAATTAATCGGCTCAAATGATTCATAGGCTAAGCCACGCTTAAACATTTGCAAAAATGTCCATTGCGTCCATTTATAATAACTAGGGTCAGTCGTAATTACTTCCCTCTCCCAGTCATAACAAAAACCTAAAATCGATAATTGCTTTTTATAGGTAGCGATATTTTCATTAGTCGCTTTCTGCGGCTGAATTTTATTTTTAATGGCATAATTTTCAGTCGGGAGTCCAAAAGCATCAAAACCCATCGGGTGAAGGACATTATAGCCTTGCATCATCTTTAAACGCGCAAAAATATCGGTCGCAATATAGCCTTTAGGGTGACCAACGTGCAGACCGACTCCGGAGGGATATGGAAACATATCTAAAATATAGTATTTTGGTTTTGACTGATCAGTTTTGGTCTTATAAACCTCATCTCTGGTCCATTTCGCCTGCCATTTTTTTTCAATTTCTTGATGATTATACATATTAAAAATTTTTACCTTTTTTTCTATTTCTAGCTATTATTAGCCTAGTTTATCTTATTTTTTCTATTTCTAGTTTAATTTAGCCTATTTCTAGTCCAATCGGCGCATGATCGGAACCAGTCTGTTTATCTAAAATATAGGCCTTTTTTAAGTGTTGTTTAAGTATATCGGATACACAGAAATAATCAATTCGCCAACCAACATTTCGCTCTCGTGCTCCAGCTCGAAAACTCCACCAGGAATATTGAATTTTATCGCCGTTTAAAAAGCGAAAAGTATCAATAAATCCGGCCGCGATAAATTTTCGAAACCAGTCTCTTTCCTCCTTTGTAAAGCCGGCACTGCCTTCATTTTCTTTCGGTCTCGCCAAATCAATCGCTTCGTGAGCGACGTTATAGTCACCGGTAACAATAACTGGTTTTATTAATTCTAGTTTTTTCAAATATTTAAGAAGCGCCTGATTAAATTCTAACTTATAGCTCAACCTTGTTAATTCAGCATTAGAATTAGGAAAATAAATATTCACTAAATAATATTTTTTTAATTCTAATGTTTGCACCCTTCCCTCGTCATCAAATTTAGTAATTCCTAGGCCATTTTTTATGGAAATAAAATCCTTAAATCCTTCGCGCACAAAAATTGCCGTGCCACTATAACCAGGACGCTTAGCGCTATTCCAATATTCCGTATAAGAGGCAAAGTCAAACTCAAGTCCTAACCGAGAAGAATCAGAAATTTTTACCTCTTGAACGCATAAAATATCCGGTTTCTGCTCGCGCAAAAAAGTGACCAATCCTTTCTTGGCCACGGC
>JBBSAU010000081.1:0-3859 GCA_038251925.1 Patescibacteria group bacterium
CAAAAGAATGTTCAACTGTCTTATCAAGTGCCTCACCATCGGCTGGTTTCGGCACAGCTACCGCTGCTGCAAGTGGCGCAGACGCAGCCGCATGTCAGTAATTTACGGATTTCGAAATACTTTAAAAAACAGACCCACTCGAGTCTGTTTTTTATTTATGAAATTTTCGATAAGACTTTTTATCTTATTTTAACAGAGCTTCAATTTCTCCACGTAATGTTTCCTTATTTCGAAGTCCAATAAATTCACCAATTACCTTGCCACCCTTGAATAATTTCATATTAGGGATACTTTGAATTTGGTATTCCATGGCTAGATCTTGATTTTCTCCATCCTCAGTATTAACCTTGGCTACTTTTAATTTTCCTTCCATCTCAGTTGAAAGTTCATCTAAAATTGGCGCCATCATCTGGCAAGGCATACACCAGGTTGCCCAAAAATCAACTAAAACTGGAAGTTCACTATCTAAAACTTCTGTCTTAAAATTACTTTTTTTTATTTCTTGTGCTTTTGACATAAATTTATTTATTAATACTTTTATAATTTATTATTTTTTTATTATTTCGTTAAAAAATTTAAATATTTTTTCCTTATCTTTTTTCGGATCAAGCAAGCAGTAATCAAATTCTTTAGTAATAACGTTTTCCATCAAAGACGAAGTCGCTGACCTAATCGCTTTTAATTGAATAATAAGTGCAAAACAATCACGATTTTTATCACTCATCATTCTTTTAGCTCCTTCGAGTTGTCCGATTATATTATTTATTCGCTGTTCGCTTGTTTTCATAGTATTATCAGTCTATCATATACCCCCTGGGGGTGTCAAGAAATATTGAAAAGCATCTTTTATTTCTTCTTTTTTAAAATCAACCAATAATTATGGCTATCCTTGTCTAGGCGAATAATTCTTAAATTAGCCAAGCGGGCTAATTTCTTTAATTCCTTTTTAGTGTAAGCATGATAATAACGATCACTTATCGCCTCCCCTCCTGAATTCTTCCAGGGAAAAAGTAAATCATTAAAATCAAGAGAATATTTTCCAAAAACTTTAAGCCAAAAATTTTTAAATAGTAAGGATCGGTGTTTTGGACTTTGCCAAAGATTCCAGGTGCTAATAACTAAGTTTCCATTCTCATTTAATCTTTTAGCCATTTGCCGCAATGCTTCCAATCTTAGTTCGCGACTGGGAATATGTTGAATAACTGCCAAACAAAAAACATAATCAAATTTTTTATCTTCAACTTGCTCCAAATTTAAAATATCGGCAACTAGAAAATGACTAGTCGGGTAATTATTCTTTGCAATTTTTATTAACTCTTCGCTATTATCAAATCCTAAATAATTAATTTTTTTATCCTTAAATACTTCAAGCAAACGTCCGTTACCGCAACCAACATCAAGCACGGACGCCCCCTCTTTAACATCAGCCGCGATTTTTCTTATCTCTGGCCAAATTTCTTTTTTTCTAGTCGCGTCAAAATTAGCCGCAATTTCATTATAATTACGCTTAACAAGTTCAAGCAATTCTTTAACTTTTTTTGTTTCCATTTTAATAGCTCAAATATTCTTTTTTAGTATAATCTTCACCGCCTCTCGCTTTAACTTTACTTACTTTCAAACAACCATCACATTTTCCACAAGGCTCGGCCGTCGAGTCGCCGAAATAATTTAAGATATACATCTGACGGCAACCGACTTGATAAACATAATTTTCCATCTCACTTAATTTTTCATAAGCTCTATCGGCCTTCGCTTTCAATTCCTTAAAGTCTAAATTAATATCTTCCGGTTCAACCACTTTCAGAATTTTAATCTCCGTGCCCCGAAAAGGTGGTTTATATTCAACTAAATCTTTTTCGGCTAATTTTTTAATTGTTCTCAGGAGTGAATCTTTTTTTATTTTTAAAACAACCGCGACTTCTTCAGGATTAAACTCCCAGCCAGCTTCAAGCTCGGCGCCATATTTTTGTCCGAGATTTTCAACGACTAATACTTGGCTCTTGGCTCGGGGGCTAATTGAAGCAGCTACTTCTGCCCAAGGTTTTTTAGTTTTTAAAAATGAATTAGAAGTTTTTTCGTTTGGTCTTGATAAATAACCATGCCTTTCTAAAATTTTTAAAGCGGTGCCAATCGCCATTTCCGGAACCGAGTCTGATAAATTCTGAGCGATTTCAGCATAGGTAATTAAAATCGAGGCACTGGTATCTATTTCTAAATCCGCTCGACGTAAAAGAAAACTATAAATTTCAATTATCATTCGCGGATCAGGATTATCACCTTTAATAAAAAATTCACGCAAGTATCTGTCTTGGGGATGATAAAATAATAAACAATAACTCGCCTGCCCATCACGTCCGGCGCGACCGGCTTCTTGATAATAAGCCTCGATTGTTCCCGGTAAATCGTGATGAATAACAAAGCGTATATCTTTTTTATTTATTCCCAGTCCAAAAGCATTTGTCGCGACGACTACTTGCGCTTCGCCCTTCATAAATTTTTCTTGAACCCAATCGCGGCTCTCACTATCCATGCCGGCATGGTAGACAACCGCCTTAACATCATGATCAATTAAGACTTCAACTATTTCATCCGCTTTATTGCGTGTTCCGACATAAATAATTCCCGAACCAAGCTCTGAATTAGTTGTTAAGAGATTAACGATGCTTTCTATTTTTTGACCACTTGTCGCCGGCATAACAGCAAATTGTAAGTTGGGCCGCGCAAACCCAGTAATCACTAAGTCTGACTCTTTGAGCGCTAATTGTTTTACAATATCATCCCGCACTTCGGGGGTAGCTGTCGCCGTCAAAGCAACAACTACAGGTGAGCCAACAAATTTAATTGCATCTTTGAGACGCATATAACTCGGACGAAAATCATGCCCCCACTGACTAATACAATGTGCTTCATCAATTGCAAATAAAGAAACCTTAAGCGTTTTTAGCTCGGTTAAAAAAACTTGATTATAAAAACGCTCCGGAGCAATATAAATAATTTTATAATAGCCACTTCTAATTTGCGCTAAACGTTTTTCCACTTCAGCCGGAGAAATAGAGGAATTTATAAAAGTTGAGGGAATGCCAACGCGCTCAAGTGAATCAACCTGATCCTTCATTAAAGCAATTAAAGGTGAGACAACAATTGTTATTCCTTCTAAAATTAAAGCTGGTAACTGATAAATTAAAGATTTACCGCCACCGGTCGGCAAAACCACAACGGTATTTTTATGATGTAAAATATTTTCAATTGCTCTTTCCTGACCAGGTCGAAAAGAATCATAGCCAAAATGAATTTTCAGTAATTCCTTAAGTTGTTGCTTCTGTTTTTCTATCATTGACTTATTTTAATTTATGTGGTATTATCTTTTAAACCCCTTAAACGTTCTTTATGAAAAATTTAATGCTCCTCTTGACAGTAGTTGGTATCGCCCTAATAATTGGCGGCTTAGCCTTAATTTATCAGGCTTACCAACATGTTCCCGACGTAGACTACCTGTCCGCAGTCCCCTTTATCATTTTCGGTATTTTTATGACTGCCGGATCACTTATAATCAGAAAAAATATTGATTAAGACTGTGTTTATCTTTTCACCACCGCTTTACTTTTTAGTTTTGCGGTTTTTTTATTGCTTGGCTTTAAAAATTTCTAAAACATTTTTAAATAAAAAGGCAATCGTCATTGGACCAATCCCTCCCGGAACTGGCGTAATATATGAGGCTTTATTTTTTACATCTTCAAAATCAACATCTCCTAAAACTTTTTCGCCGACCTTAGTAATACCGATATCAATTATTACCGCCTTATCTTTTATCATTTCTTTTTTTATAAAATGTGGTTTTCCGAGGGCAGTCACGAGTAAA
>JBBSAU010000082.1:0-3805 GCA_038251925.1 Patescibacteria group bacterium
CCCTTATAATATCAGCTCAATACTGCTAAGGATGTTTTTATCGGGTCTCCATAAGCCGGAAATGCTGGTTTTGATGTTACAAAAAGAAGTAGCGCAAAGGATTATCGCGGCGCCACCAGAAATGAGCCTTTTGGCTCTCTCAGTCCAATACTACGCGCAGGCGGAAATTATTCGCGAGGTAAAGGCGGGAAATTTTTGGCCGGAACCGAAAGTTGATAGTGCAATTATTAAACTGACTGTTAAAGCGCAGGGCAAACTAAGTTCGGAAGAGCAGGCGCTTGAGGATAAATTATTCTTTCGTTTGGCCAAGATGGGTTTTAGTGCTAAGCGCAAAATGTTAAAGAATAATTTAGCCGGCGGACTAAAAATTGAACAGAAAATTATTACAGATATTTTAAGTAAAAATAAATTTAATCCCCATTTGCGCGCTGAAGATTTAAGCCTCGAAGATTGGCTAAAATTATTTGCGGCACTACGCGTTTTTATGGTATAATAATTTTAATTAAGATGGGATTAATTAATCTTGTTTATTATGCCCAGCGTGAGTTCTCAGAACGAAGACCAGAACTTAAAAAGTATAAAAAATTTACCGCGTCAACAAAAAATGGCACTGGTATTTTTAGCTGTTTTTACAATTTTAATCATTATTTTTTCGTTTCTACTTTTTTATACTAAATTAAATAAGCCTTTTGATTATAGTGGGGTGGCTAATACAAATATCGCCGCTACAGTTGACTTAAGTAAGAGAGATTCTGACGGTGACGGCCTTTCGGACTATGATGAAATAAATAATTATCGCACCTCGCCTTACCTTGAAGATTCAGACAGTGACGGAATCTCTGACAAGGAGGAGATTACCCGAGGGACTGATCCAAATTGTCCGACTGGCCAAATTTGTAACGGAGCGCAAACTACTCTAGATAAAACTGCCTCAACCTCAACTCAGATTATGGATAATCTTAGTCCGGCATCAGCAGCGATTGACTCGGAGCTTGGTCTAACGGGGGGTGACCAAGAAGTAACGCCCGCAATACTAAGGCAAACTTTACTTGATAGTGGTTATGATAAAGCAGAGCTTGATCAGATTACAGATGACGAGCTCATGAAAAGTTATCAGGAAGCTTTAAAACAGAATGCGGCTAATGCGGCCTCTTCAACAATAGTTAATCAATAATTTGGATATAAAATAATTAAAATGAAATCTTCTTTAAACTCAGCAAAGAAGAGCTTAAGTCAGATTAGCAAGAGGACAGGTGTTTTCTTGCTGGTTTTGTTTATGCTTTTTTCTTTTTTATTTAGTTCGGTTGTAAATGTTAATGCCCAGATTCCTCTGCCTATTATTGATGTTACCGGTTCCGCTCAGAGAACTACTACGGCCGTTAAATTAACTCTTTGGCAAAGAATTAGCAAATTACTACTTAAGGTTGGCGCCACTTCTTTTCAAACTGTAGCCAGAACGGCTTTAAATAAAATTGCTTATGATACCGCTACCTATTTAGGCTCAGGTGATAAGGGTCAAAAGCCATTGTTTATCACCCAAGACTGGGGGGCTTACCTTGGTCAAGTTGGTGACGAAGCGGCTGGTCAATTTATTGAAACATTTGCGACTAATTTAGCGGAAACATCATCAAATGATAAAATAAAGAGTGCGGAGTGTAATACTGTTTTTCAAACATGTTCAGCCACGTGTATTACTGCAAAAAGTATAGAGATTCCAGTTTTTTCAGGAACTCAAATAACTGGGACGCAAACTGTAGCCGTTAATCAGGAAACGTGCTTGCAGTCTTGTAAAGATCAGTCTTTGGCCTGTGATAAAGGCGTTTCAAATAGTAACTCAGGGATAACTGTTGGCATGAAATCGGTTAATATTTGTCAGCCGAGTTCACTGGCCGCTAAAGTCAAAATTGGCCTTGGTTTAGTTCAACAACAAAGACCAGGCACGCCAAATTGTACAGCCACAGAAATGGTTAATAATTGGGGAGATGAAAAAGACCGTTACGCCAACATGTTTAATGATTCCCAAAAGCCTGATTTTTTATATAAAATGGCGAATTTCTTTGACCCGACAACCAGTGATCTTGGAATATATATTACTACTCAAGAAGGTTTAAATTCTACGCAAAAAATTACGGATGAAAATACTAAGCTTAATTTAGCCGCCAATAAAGGCTGGTTAGATAAAACAAATATCGCAAAAAATTTGATTGGCGTTCCTGGAGACGCCGAGGCAAAAAGGGATGCAGCCGGAAATTTAATGAATGCTAATTTCGGCAAAGTGACCGGCGATATTGTCGTCGACGCGGCTAATGTTTTCTTAAATCAAATTGCCATTAAAGGATTTAGTACCTTGATGTCTAATTTAAATGATAAAATAAAGAAAAATAGTTTACCCGATCCGACTAATTTTAATTCTGATTTTTCAGTTGCTTACGGAGAGGGGAATGTTAAAGAAATTAGTTCATCGATTATTAAACCAGACTTTGGTGTTCGAGCTGACTATAATATTTTATCGCAACTAGCTATTTGCCCGGACGTAAAAAATCCTGGGCCAACTGATTGCGTTATTGATGATAAGTTTGCGCAAGCAATCGCGGAAAAAAAAACGGTTGCCGAGGCGGTAAAGCAAGGATATATAAATGGTTCTTGGTTAGTCTCTAAAGACACAATTGATAGCGCTTATTCTCTTCGTAACATTTCAATACTTAGAAAATATCGTATTTTGCCGATTGGCTGGGAGGAAGCGATAAATCGTACTTATGCAAATTCCGGTAGTATTAAAAGAGTTACAGTTATGGATTTGGTCTCTTGTTTCGATCCAGTTGATACTTATAATCAATTTAGTTCCGATTTCGATTTACATGATCAATCTTGGTGCCGCGGTCTAGTTGACCCCAACTGGGTTTTGAAAGCGCCGTCAAATAGTTGTCTTAGTGAGGGGAGTGGCGGTCAAATTTTAAATACAATGGTAACACCGGCAGTTTTGGGATTTAATGGAAACCCATATACGCCGAGTACTCTAAACATTACTCGCGCGGAAGAATATTGTGCCGATGAGCAGACTTGTATTAAAGAAAAAGATGACGGCAGTTGCGAAGTTTATGGTTATTGTAATGAAGAAAAAAGAACTTGGAATTTTGCGAGTGATACCTGCGAACCGATTTATAATACTTGTCAGAGCTTTACTAATCCAACGACTGGAAAAAATGTTTCCTATTTAGAAAATACTCTTAATTACGAAGGCTGTAGTCCTGAAAGTGCTGGTTGTCGTTTGTATTCTAATTATGGGTCATATTCAACTTCAACGGGAGCGGTTAATTGGCAAGTAAATAAAAGTAATTATTTCAATAAGAATTTATTGGCCTGTAATAGTAAAGATGAAGGCTGCACAGAAATGTTAAGAGTTAAACCGACTTGGGGTTCTAACTTATTAATGGATTCTGATTTTAATACGGAAGAAATAGGTGCTTCTTCAACTACATCTAAGCTTAATTCTTGGCCAATCTGGAGCTCAAATGCGATTAACCGCCGAGTGACAATTGTTGATTCGAGCGTTAACCCAGGCGGAGGAACTGGTAAGGCGATGAAAATAGTGGCGACTCGATCCGGATCGGCTTATGCCGTTGTGGGAATTTATTCAGACATTTCTAATCCACTTTTACCAGAGAATTTTCAAGTTATTTCCGGCCAAGCTTATACTTTTAGTGCTGATGTTTATTTAGCTCAAGGACATTTAGCGCATGCTTATATTGGGCCGTCAGCAGATGGTTTTGTACAATCCACAGGCACGCTTAACGGCTGGCAGAGA
>JBBSAU010000083.1:0-3726 GCA_038251925.1 Patescibacteria group bacterium
GCAAATAAGGCTGGAACTCCTGCCGCTACTCCAGCTCAATAATCAAATTATTTGAGGAAAAAAGCCCTGTTTCAAACAGGGCTTTTTTGTGATTATATGTTATAATATTAAGGTAAAAAGGAAATTATGAATAAGGTAGATAGTAATTATGAATAAAGTTGAAGCTAAAATTCGTCTCGATAAACTAAAAGCGGAAATAGATATCCATCGCTATAATTTTAGCGTCCTCGATAAGGAAACAATGTCGCCGGCGGCGCTTGATAGTTTAAAAAT
This sequence comes from Patescibacteria group bacterium, assembly GCA_038251925.1. Classification (GTDB taxonomy): domain Bacteria; phylum Patescibacteriota; class Patescibacteriia; order Patescibacteriales; family UBA12465; genus UBA12465. The sequence continues at coordinate 274 of JBBSAU010000083.1, forward strand.
TGAATTATTCAGAATTGAAAATGAATGGCCTGATTTAATAACAAGTGATTCGCCGACGCAACGCGTGAGCGGGCTCGCCTTATCAAAATTTAAAAAAGCGATTCACTCAGAGCCGATGATTTCTTTATTTGATGCCTTTAGCGAGGAGGATATGCGCTCTTGGGAAGAAAGAAATAATAATTACCTCAAACGAAAACTAAGCGAAGAATACTATTGTGAATTAAAACTAGATGGACTAGCTATTAATTTACGTTATGAAAATGGCTTACTAATTGCGGGAGCAACGCGCGGGGACGGGAAGACGGGTGAAAATGTGACTGGAAATATCCGAACGATAAATAGCATTCCTTTAAAGTTACGCACTCCGAGCCCGAAAGAATTAAGTGAGCTTGGTCTTACGAGCGATAACGCAAAAAAGATTTTGAATTTAGTGGCGTCCGGAATAATTGAAATTCGCGGCGAGTCAGTTATGTCAAAAAAAGTATTTGCTGAATTAAATAAAAAATATTTAGCGGCTGGCAGATCCGAACTGGCTAATACGCGCAACGCCGTGGCTGGCTCTATTCGCCAACTCGATGCGAAAATTACTGCTGAGCGAAAACTTGATTTTTACGCATATGATTTATTGCTCGTTGACGCGAGCGGAAAAAATTATGAGCGCGGGGAAATACTTACTAGTCGCGATCAAGCGGATAAACTAGCGCGCTTACTCGGGCTCAAAACTTTAAATCAAAATAGAATTTGTCGTAATTTAAATGAGGTTTTTTCTTTTTACGGCGAAATAGAAAAACACCGTAGTGCTTTACCCTTTGATATTGACGGCACAGTTGTTAAAATAAATGATTTAAAAATGTGGGATACTTTAGGGATCGTCGGAAAAGCGCCGCGATATATGATGGCCTATAAATTTTCGGCCGAGCAAGCGACGACAAGAATTAATGATATCGTCTGGCAAGTTGGCCGCACTGGCGCATTAACTCCAACCGCCCTGCTTGAACCGGTAAAAGTTGGTGGCGCCTTAATTAGTCGCTCAACGCTTCATAATTTTGATGAAATTCGTCGATTAGATTTGCGCCTGGGTGATACCGTTATTATTGAACGCTCGGGTGACGTTATTCCGAAAGTAATTTCGGTTATAAAAAAATTGCGAATCGGTACTGAGAAAAAAATAAATCCACCGCGTGAGTGTCCGATGTGCGGCGGGAAAGCTGAACGCAGTGGGGAAGAGGTTGCTTATCGCTGCCTAAATAAAAAATGTTACGCCGTTAATCTGCGTCAGGTAATTCATTTTGTTTCTAAAGGGGCGGCTGATTTAGAAGGTTTGGGTCCAAAATTAATTGAGCAATTTTTAACTACTGGTTTAATAAAAGATGCGGCTGATTTATATAATTTAAAAAAAGCCGATCTATTAAGCCTGGAAAGGTTCGGCGAAAAGAAAGCGGATAACGTAATTGCGATGATTGACTCGCGTCGAACCTTAGAATTAGAGCGCTTTATTTATGGACTCGGGATAAGACATGTTGGCGAAGAAACGGCGCAGTTATTAGCGAGTAAGTTGATTCCGAAGCTTAGTAAATCTAAAAATATTTCTATCACCGAACTTATTAGCGCTTTTCAAAAATTAAATATCGAAGAACTCGAGAACTTAGAAGATGTTGGGCCGATTGTTGCGCGCAGTATTTATGAGTTTTGGAATAGTGAACATAATCTCGAATTTTTACATAAATTTTCTGATGGGGGAGTCGAGTTGAGCGCCGGTAAAACGAACGCTAGTGATGAAAAAAATGCGAAATTATTCGGTCAAAGTTTTGTTCTGACCGGCACTTTAGCGAGTTTGACACGGTCCGAGGCAAAAGATAGAATTAAATTATTAGGCGGAAAAATGAAAGATTCACTTAGTCGCGAAATTAATTATTTAGTGGCTGGTGAAAATCCCGGCTCGAAATATGAAAAAGCCAAAAAAATAGGCGTGCAGATATTAGACGAAGAGGAGTTTTTAAAAATGATTAAATAAGGGTGAGTGGTTTAAATAAAAACACTCCCCCCGAAGGAGAAGTGCTTTTTTCCAGAAATGGAATCACTAACCGATAATTAATAATACTATAGCAGATTTAAAATAAAATACATATGTCGATTTCCCAAACAGAAATAAAACACATTGCCGAACTATCCCGGCTTAAATTAACTGAAGAAGAAGAAATAAAATTCGGCGACCAGCTCGGTTCAATTTTAAAATATATTGAAAAGCTAAATAAAGTTGAAACTCGGAATGTTGACGCGACCGCTCAGGTCTCTGGACTAGTTGATGTTTTGCGAACTGATAATGTTAATGATTGGAATAGAGATGAAGTTATTGCCGCGTTAAGTCAGGGCGAAATTGAAAACGGACAAGTAAAAGTAAAACGTGTTTTATAAACAAAAAATCTCCCGAGAATAAAGCTTGTTAATAAATAAGACCTAATATGAACTTAAACGAATTAAATATTAAAGAAGCGCGTCTAAAATTAGATGCGGGTGAAACTACGGCCCTTGAATTGACCGAAGCCTGCCTGGCGCAAATAAAAAAACTTAATCCAGAATTAAATGCGGTTTTAACTATTTGCGAGGACTCCGCACGTTTAGAAGCAAAAGCGGCTGATCGCCGACTGGCTGACGGCGAAAGAAACGACCTCTTGGGCATCCCGTATTTATGCAAAGATAATTTCATGGTGAAGGGAATACGAACGACGGCCGCTTCAAAAATTTTAGAAAATTACATCGCGCCTTATGATGCGACCATAATTAAAAAATTAAAAGAAGCTGGAGCAATTATGCTCGGAAAAACAAATTTAGATGAATTTGCTCATGGCGCTTCGACGGAAAATTCAGCTTTCGGCGTCACTAAAAATCCATTAGATTTAAGTCGTGTTCCCGGTGGTTCCTCGGGCGGTTCGGCCGCTGCCTTAGCTTCTGATATGTGTATTTTTGCCATTGGTTCCGACACTGGCGGCTCAATTAGGCAACCAGCTAGCTTTTGTGGTCTCGTTGGTCTAAAGCCCAGCTACGGGCGTATTTCGCGCTTTGGTTTGCTGTCTATGACCTCGTCAACAGACGTTGTTGGTGCTTTAACTAAGACCGTCTATGACTCAGCCCTGGTTTTAAAAACTCTGGCCGGTCGTGATGATTTAGACGCGACTAGCGCACCGGAAGCAATTCAAGCTTATGAAAAAGAACTCGTAAGCACTAAAAAACCCCAAACTCTTAAAGGTTTAAAAGTTGGCTTACCGAAAGAATATTATTTGAAAGAATTAAATAAAGAAGTTGCCCTCCGCTTAAAAGAAGCCGCCACTAAATTAAAAGAAGCGGGGGCGGAAATAGTTGAGGTAAGTTTGCCTTATACCGAATATGGAATTCCCGTTTACTATTTAATTACACCGTCTGAAATTAGTTCAAACCTCGCTCGCTTTGATGGTA
>JBBSAU010000084.1:0-3696 GCA_038251925.1 Patescibacteria group bacterium
AGAAGAAAAGGGTAATTTATTCCAAATTTCGATAATCTGCTCGTTCTTTTCCATGATTTCTATTTTTTTGGTTAGTATTTAGTTGTTAAGGTAATAAGAAAATTTAACATAATTTATCTATTTTTGTCAATATAGTGCCAGCTAGATTCAATCTAGAAGTGCAACACCTGTCATATTATAGAATACCTCATAAGGAGTCTTCCAGCCAAGTCTTTTTCTTGGTCTAGAGTTAATTAGATACTCGATATGTTTAATTTGTTCATGAGATATTGTTTTAAAGTCAGTTCCTTTAGGCAGAAACCTTCTAATTAGGCCATTTAGGTTTTCATTAGACCCTCGTTCCCAAGAGCTATAGGCATGAGCAAAAAAGCAGACAATTCCGAGTTCTTGTTCTAATTCCACATGTCCTAAATTTTCTGTTCCTCTGTCTCTAGTTAAGGTTTTTCTGTATTCTGGCGGTATTACCTCTAGTCGTTTAGCTACACTGCGATTAGATTCAGAGATAGTTTTGTTATTTACCTTTTCAATAAATACCAAACCAGATACTCTTTCATTAACTGTTTTTAGAGCGTGTTTAGATGCTTTAGATACTATTAGATCATCTTCCCAATGACCTATCTTTTTTCTTTTCTCAACTTCTTTGGGACGATTATCAATTGATGGCAATAACCCTTTTTCTATGCGATAACTAGATCTTAATCCTTTTTTCACTCTTCTTTTCTTACGTCTAGCTAAACACATTCTCAAGTCTTCACATCCTGGCCTGACATAGCCATAGCCATTTCTATGTATCTGAGCATAAATATACTGATATATCGCCTCATGAGATATCTTCTCTGCAGATGTGCCGGCTATTTGTTCTGGTGACCAGCCTAGTTTTAGGTGAGAAATTACATATTCACGTAATACGCTGTTTTCGATCAATTTCCTTTCACCTCTTTTAGACCTATTTATAATCGCTCTCTCATGTGCTAAGCGAGGAGTGTATACCCGTCTTTCTGGCGGTTTATTTCTATCTATTTCTCTAGAAATAGAAGAGGGGCTTCTATTTAAAGCCTTAGCTATAGTTCTGACTGATTGCTTTTTCCAGAGCATTAACTGGATTATTTCTCTTTCTTCAATTGTTAGATGTTTATATTGTTTCATACACTCTAATTATATCAGAGTGTTGCACTTACTTATTGAACTGAGGGTCGGGTGATTTTCAATTATAATTACATTATTCAATATTTACGGCACAATACCGTCACCACTTTAAAATTAAATTATGATTTTATAACAAAAAATAGGCTAACATTAGCCTATTTTCGCTTGCTCCCAGGGTCGGATTCGAACCGACGACCAATTGGTTACACTTATCCATAAGTTTCCTAATGGTGTGGACTATATCATCATCCTCTAGGGATGCAAGGCGCTTCGGGCCGTCTTGCGACGGGCCTACTCTCTTTCGAGATAGTCTCTGAACCTTCCCTGACCTTCAGGGCTTGGCTGCTGATTACCATAATCTTGCGATCTTAGGCTTCCAGACAGTTCACCTTGTTTTCGACCTCAATTGCTTGAGGAAGCTGCGTTAGAACTTCGTGTTCACAGCCAACTGCGCTACCGCTGCGCTACCTGGGAATATTAAATTATTGCTCGATTTCTTTTGCACTTCTCGAAAAAAACAAAATATTTCAACGAAATATTCACTAATATAATATCAAATCAAGACGCCCTATGTCAACCCCGATTAAAAACTATTTGATTCGAGGTTTCCAGCAAATCGAGCGTCATTTTTACCGATGGATTTTTGAGATTCAATAAAATAAGACGTTGACTAAATCTTCTATAAATTGGCGTAATAAACTCGTCGCCCCATGAAGGCGCAAACGTTACAACCCCTTCAAAGTCCATTTCCACTTTCTCGCCTTCTTTAATTTCAGATAATGATGGGGAAAAAGCCAAAAAAGCTTCGCGGCCTAATTGTCGTGATATTAATGTTGTACCAAATTTTTTTAATTGTATTTTCATATTTTAAAATTTAATTAAAACTAAACAACCCGAAATAGGCTCAGTGGTTTTTTTTATATTTAAATTACCACTTTTCTTTTTTAAATCAATCACGGCCGCACCGCTTTGCAAAAATACACTCACCGGATATTCTTTAACAATATTCCGAACAAGCTTTAAACCGTTCCCTCTGCTCTCCGGCGCGCGCCCGGATAATATTTCCGTAAAGGCGACTTTAAGTGCTTCGGCATCATCCTTTAGCTCTGGCTTAACTTTCTGTAAAGTTTTTAAAATTCCTCGGCCGCGATCGGCTAAAATTATTTCCCCGCGCTCTAAGTTATAAGAAAAAAAAATTCCGGGAATATCCAACCAATTTCCTAGATTATGATCGAAAGAATTATTTCCAATTTCTCCAGCAGCGGCAACAATCAAAGAAAAAAAATCTGTTAAACGTTTATCTTGACTTAATTCTCTTTCCATTCTTACTAATCTCGCCTGAAATAAAGCGCTTAAATCGCAATAAAATAACGAATCGGGTTGCTTGCCTTTTTTATCCATAACCCACTTTTTTGCCAATTTAAAATTTTTAGCTTTAATTAGAAAAGACTCAATATCGGCCACCGAATAAAAACGATGGGTACGATCGCCAAGACGCGAGGCTGGTAATGCTCCGATCTCGTCCCATTTTCTCATTGTATTTAGAGAGACACCCAATCTTTTAGCCGCTTCCCTAATTGATATATTCATATAATTTGATTAATTATATTCTAACACCTTTAATTTAGAACTACAACTTTTTATCTGTATGAAACTACAACTTTTATATACTATAATTATCTAATATTAGCAATTTATCTAAAACAAAACTACAAGTTTATGTAGTTTTGTTTTATCCTAAATTTACAGTTTCAAAATTAATAATCCCTCAACTTCTCCAAACCCTTAAACTTTCTAATCTTCTCTAGTGCCTTAGACTCAATTTGTCGAATACGTTCACGAGTGACCTCAAACTCCTGACCGACTTCTTCTAAAGTATGAGCAACGCCATCGACTAAGCCGAAACGCATCTCTAAAATTTTCTGTTCACGCGGTGAAAGCTGGGCAACGATATTTTTTACATAATCTTTTAATAATTGCAAAGCGGCCGCCCGATCGGGAGTGACATTTTTCACGTCTTCAATAAAATCTTCAAGAGTTGAATCTTCTTCATCGTCACCAATAGTTGTCTCAAGAGAAATCGTGTCTTGAGAAATTTTCATAATATAGCGCACCTTATCTAATTCCTCTCCCATCTCGGCGGCGATTTCATCCGCCAACGGTTCACGACCAAGCTCCTGAATTAAATTTCTCTGCACTTGTTGAAATTTATTAATTGTTTCTACCATATGAACCGGAATACGAATTGTTCGCGATTGATCGGCAAGCGCGCGAGTAATCGCCTGGCGAATCCACCAAGTAGCATATGTCGAAAACTTATAACCCTTACGATATTCAAATTTTTCAACGGCACGAAACAAACCGATATTTCCTTCCTGAATTAAATCAAGCAGACTCATGCCTTTAGCACCGGCAAATTTTTTAGCAATCGAAACAACTAAACGTAAATTTGCTTCAATAATTCTCTTCTCCGCCTCCTTGTCACCCTTCTCTTTTCTTTTCGCGAGTTCAACTTCTTCGTCGCCGGTCAGTAAGGCAACTTTACCAATC
>JBBSAU010000085.1:0-3636 GCA_038251925.1 Patescibacteria group bacterium
AGATTTTTTAAATACATTATATCAGCCTCCCGACGAATACCGTCAACGACAATTATTTCATGGGGGTCATTTTTTACATCTTCAGTTAAAATTTTTGCAAAAATATCTGCACCGAAACGTTCGCGTAGCATAGTTGAAAGATCTTGCAAATTTTCTCGGACAATCGGTAGATAGAGCCTTCCTAAAACATCCCGAAGAATTGTCGAAAAACGATGACAACTGGCGCCATAATTTTCCTCTAGATATTTTTTAGTGACATCTTTGCCGCTGGCGACTTCGCCGACTAGACCAAGAATTATTTTTTTCATACTAATAAATGACTTCGTAATGTAACATTAAAGTATTCTCGTTCAGTTTTTTAAAATCTAATAGTTTTAGATTAGCCTCTAAATCTCTATTAAATAATGATAAGCCCGCTCCAAATAGTTTCGGTTCGATAGTTAGCATTATTTCATTAATCAGTTTATTTTCTAAAAACTGAGAATTAAGAAATGAGCCGCCACCCAAAAGAACCGATTTATAACCCATTTGTTCTAATTCTTCCAGAACTTTTTCAGGCTTGTCCTTGACCCATTTAACCCCTTCAATTAATTTATTATTTTCGTTTTCTGAAAAGACAACATTGAGTCGATTTTTAAGAGGAGCGGGGAAAGTCTTAAAAGTATTTTCACCCATAACAATTACTCCGCAAGCTTTCGAAATCTCGACAAATAATTTTTTATCTTCGGGGCTAGTCCAATCGGCAAACTGCATTTTATCTTTGGCAATTTTTCCGTCGGCAGTCATGGCCATCATCATTATTACTTTGATCATATTTTAATTTTAAATTGCAATTGGTGCCTTAATTCCGGGCAAGGGATCATAACCTTCAATTGTGAAATCCTCATATTTAAAAGCAAAAATATCTTTTACTTCTGGATTGATAATCATCTTTGGTAAAGCGCGCGGCTCCCGAGACAGTTGTTCTTTAACTTGATCGACATGATTATTATAAATGTGAAGGTCGCCAAAAGTATGAATAAATTCTCCTAGTTCTTTTCCAGTAACTTGAGCCACCATCATGGTTAGCAGGGCGTAAGAAGCAATGTTAAATGGTACTCCTAAAAATATGTCAGCACTTCTTTGGTAGAGCTGGCAAGAAAGTCTATTCTGAGCATCAACGTAGAATTGAAAAATGGTGTGGCATGGAGGTGGGGCTGTTTTTTTGCCACTGATTAATTGGCGCAAATCCCCGACGTTCCAGCCGCTAACAATTATTCGTCTGGAAGTTGGGTTATGTTTCAAAGTTTCAATCGCTTCAGCAATTTGATTTATTTTTGTGCCATCAGCCGCTTCCCAAGCAGTCCATTGTTTTCCATATATTGGACCGAGATCACCATTTTCATCTGCCCACTCATCCCAAATAGTAACTCCGTTATCGTTTAAATATTTTATATTTGTGTCGCCTTTTAAAAACCAAAGGAGCTCATGAATAATTGCTTTTAAATATATTTTTTTTGTTGTTAAAAGCGGAAAACCTTTGCTTAGGTCATAGCGAACTTGGCGACCAAAAACACTCGTCGTTCCGGTTCCGGTTCGATCATCTTTCCCTAAACCATTTTCCTGAACATCACGTAACAAATCTAAATATTGTTTCATATTTTTATGATTATATTTTTTATTTCATGTCTGAATAAGTCGTCATATCTTCAGATAGTAGAAAAAAATCTAAGCCAGCTTCTTTAAATATTTCTTTGCTACGGGCACTAGCATGATAGTCTTGAGCGCAAACGACACGCTTAATACCAGCATTGATAATCATCTTAGCGCAGGTATAGCAGGGGGTCATTTTACAATATAAAGTTGAGCCCTCAAGCGCAATACCCATTCGGGCCGCTTCGCAGATGGCATTTTGTTCGGCGTGAGCAGTGCGGATGCAATGACGGGTTTGTGTTCCGTCCTCGTGAATAACAGTATGCATTTCATGACCAACTTCGTCGCAATGGGGAAGTCCGACTGGAGAACCAACATAACCGGTAGAAATAATCCGCCGATCACGAGTAATGACGCAACCCGAGCGGCCACGGTCGCAGGAACCACGACTGCCAACCATCTCCATTATTTTAATAAAATATTCATCCCACGAGGGGCGCGCGTAGACCTCAGTCATAATATTTTTTTAATGATTTAGTACTTATATTTTAGTATATTATTAGAGAAAAATAAATCTTGACAGATAGTCTTTTCTGTCTTCAAGGGCTTTAAAAAAGCCGAGAAAAGAGCTAAACTATAAGCAGAGATTAATTATTTAATAGAGCTTTAATAAATTATCCGCATGCTAGAAAAATTAATCGAAAATTTAGCTAATAATAAAGAAGTTTATTTTAATGTCAAGGTTGTTCCCGGATCTCCAAAAACGGAGATTCGTGAAGAAATGGCTGATGGGACTATTAAAATTGCCATTGCTGCTCAGGCAGAGAAGGGTGAAGCTAATCAAGTGATGATTAATTTTATTGCCAAAGCTCTCGGGGTTAGAAAATATCAAGTAAAAATAATTAGCGGTTTGACTGATAAAAATAAATTAGTTAAGGTCAGCCGTTAATAAAATCACCAAAAATATGGATTTGTCTGTTATTATTGTTTCCTGGAAAGTTAAAGACAAGTTAAAGAATAATCTAGACGCTTTGTTTAACTCACAAGGCGATTTTAAATTTGAGGTATTTGTGGTTGATAATAATTCTAGTGATGGAACGATTGAGATGATTGGCAAGGAGTTTCCCTTGGTTAAATTAATAGCTAATGCCGATAATCGTGGATTTGCAGCCGCCAATAATCAAGCCCTAAAATTAAGCATTGGAGAATTTGTACTACTCTTAAATCCTGACATGCAGCTTGAAGCGACAACTCTCTTTAATGCTCTAAATTGGGCGAAAAATAATTCACAAGCTACAGTTTCCGGCTGTAAATTAGTAAATAGTGACGGTGCAATAGTTAAACAAGTTAGAAATTTTCCAAAATTGGCTGACCAATTATCGATTACGATAAAACTTCCTCATATTTTTCCGGGCATCGTAAATAAATATTTAAATGTTAATTTTGATTATTCTAAGGCATCTAGAGTCGATTCAATTCGGGGCGCTTTTTTTCTAATTAATCGACAGGCCTATAAAAAAATTAGTAATCAAAATGTGCCCACGCTCGATGAAAGATATTTTATTTGGTTTGAAGAGGTTGATTTTTGTCGTGAGGTTTATAAATTAGGCGGAGAAGTTTGGTATACGCCAGTCGCTACCTGTATTGATTTTGTCGGCCAGAGTTTTAAGCAGGTGCCACGAGGACAAGCACAAAAATATTTTAGCGATTCAATGATTTCCTATTTTAGAAAATGGGAAGCAAAATGGCAGACCGGTATTTTAAATATTATCTGGAAGATAATTAGAGTCTTTGTGTAAGGCTTAATAATTATGAATAAAAAAGTAGGCATAATTTTAATTAATTTCAAAGATTATGCGACTCGGTTTTTAAGACCATGTCGTGATTCTTTGCGTTTGCAAACTTACGTGAGTGAATTAATTAAAGTTTATATTGTCGACAATGCCTCTAGTCCTGAAACTCTAAACTATCTACAGACTAATTATCCCGAAGCAAAAATACTTG
>JBBSAU010000086.1:0-3629 GCA_038251925.1 Patescibacteria group bacterium
GGCAGACGGACACGATGAACAAAGTTTACGTTCTGTTGCCGCTGGTTTTTTAATTTCCGGCGATTTAATGGGTCATAAAATCGGCGCCTTATCCGAAGGTCAAAAAGGACTATTATCTTTTGCTCGTTTAGTTTTAATGGAACCAGGACTTTTAATTTTAGATGAACCAACAAACCATATTAATTTTCGTCATATTCCCGTGATAGCCGAAGCGATAAATAAATTTGAAGGCGGAATAATTATGGTTAGCCATATGCCTGAGTTCGTCTCGACGATTAAAATTACTGAAGAACTTGATTTAGGGAAGTTGAAATAAGCTTAAATAAACTGAAATAATCTTAAATAGACTGAAATAATCTTAAATAAGTAAAAATAAAATACTTGTAAATACGTATAAAAAGCTGAGTCAACGCTCAGTTTTTTGTTAATATCATTGACATAATTTTAATTATGTCTTATAATTTGAAATCACTTAGTACCTTAAAATAATCATAAAATAAACCCAAAAAACCAAAAAAAACCCAAAAAAGCGATGAAAACAATGAAAAAGTCGTATTTGTTAAGGAATTTAGCTCCTATTTTCTTAGTTGCAGCTATTAGTATCCTGATTTCGTGCGAAAAAGCACCCGAGCAAATCCAAAGTAAGAGCTTTGTTGACATTTACAACTCCCTACCCGCTGAGCCAACAGTAAAAAGTCCAGAAATTACGGTAGTGGAAGTTATTCCTGGAAATGGCCCGGAATATCAAACTGTCTACTATAAGAATGAAAAAATGTCGGATGTCTATAAAGGATCCGTTTGGGTTCTTACTCAGAGTTTCGCCTATACTGTAGAGTATATAAATAATCTGCACTTCATTTATCAGAAACGCATGAGCGGTACCGATTGTTTTGGACCAGTTCCTAATTCAAGCTATGGCGACGTGCGCAACCTTAAAGGGCGAATTGACCTTGCAAATAATTTTGTTTATTTTTACGCTGAACGATGGACAGAGTCCGAAATTGAAAGAGCCTGGCAAGGACTTTCGTTTACAGGTGAAGTCTTTTACTTTCGATATTCAATCAGCTCAGATAAGCTTGTTGATGAAAGCGGCAAAAATATTCCGCTCTCCAGAAATTAAGCCATTTCAATGGTTTGAAAAAATCAAATACAAAAAAACGCAAAACAACTCCATGAAAACAACTGAAATTATTCCTCGATTGGCTAATGTCTGTAAGCATTTTCAGATTTTGATTGAAAATGCCAACGAAAATTTTGATGAAGGCGCTAAGCGACATGGCGGTTATCTAAGTATTTTAGATAAAGATAGTGGTCTCATTCTTATGGTAATCGCCATCGGTACAATACCCCTTGAGAAAGCCGAAAAGTACAAACAGCTTTCAATCGAAAAAGCGATCAGGCTTTTCAACCATAAAAATCACAGGACATCCTGGGATAGTAAAAACGAAAAGGAGTTCCAATACCCCGGCGCCATCAAAGGACAAGAGGGAATTTACTCTTTTTCCGGTCATAATCCCGATGTCGATGAAGCCCTGGCAATTGCCGCCTTATACTTAATCGAACCGGCTGGACGTGAACAGGCTCGTTTTACCAGTGGACTAAAATTCTTTCGTTATTATTACGATGAAGTAGCCCAGCGAAATTACTTTGTCCGTTCATTTCTGAACATTCTTAAAAGAGTGTATGATAATCCCTGGGCTGGTATTGCTTTTATTAGGGGTTAAGTAATATTACTTTACAGAACGAAAAAACAATTTCAAGACCTCGAAGCGCAAAACGCCAGAGGTCTTTTTTATTTCTCGGTGGCCATTTTAAACGATAATATTGCTAGATGCGTAATAAAAATATACAATATAAAATGTAGAAAATATAAAATATTATAGAAATAACATATGGAAAATATAGTATCCGTTAATAATTTAGTCAAAAAGTTTGGTGATTTTAGAGCCGTGGATGATATCTCTTTTGCTATTCCTAAAGGAGAGATTTTTGCGTTTCTGGGACCTAATGGCGCCGGTAAAAGTACGACTATAAAAATGATGACAACCTTACTTGAAAAAACTTCCGGCGAAATAAAAATTGCCGGTTATGATATTGATAAAGGCAAGGATAATATTCGTAAATGTTTAGGCATTGTTTTTCAAGATCCGAGTTTAGACGACGAATTAACCGCTTATGAAAATATGGAAATTCATGCCCGTCTTTACGGCGTGGACAGAAAAACCCTAAAAGAGAAAATAAAAGGGCTTTTAGAATTTGTTGAACTTTGGGATAGACAAGATAAATTTGTAAAAACATTTTCTGGCGGGATGAAGCGGCGGCTCGAAATTGCGCGTGGCTTTTTACATGCGCCGCAGGTTTTATTTCTCGATGAACCGACACAAGGGCTAGATCCGCAAACGAGAAACCATATTTGGTCTTATGTTTTAAAATTAAATCAGGAACAAGGCTTAACGGTTTTCTTCACGACTCATTATATTGAAGAAGCCGAAAAAATTGCCGGTCGTGTCGCGATAATTGATCACGGAAAAATTATTGCCTCCGGTACGCCGATTGAATTAATGGCCCAGACGAAATCAGCTAATTTAGAAGAGGCCTTTTTAGCGCTAACTGGTAATGTTATCCGCGACGAAGAAGTGAGCGCCGAAGAAAACATGCGCCGCTTTGCTAACGCGCGACGTAAATAAAATTATATGCAAACTATTTATATTCTTTGGATAAGACAAATTAAACGTTATTATCGGTCGAAATCGCGAATTATCGGAGCCTTGGGGCAACCATTATTATTTTTAGTCGCACTTGGTTTCGGTTTTGGTCCCGTTTTTCAACAAGCCGGTCAGGGTAATTATTTAGAGTTTTTAACGCCGGGAGTTGTCGCGATGAGTATTATTTTTTCAGCTGTATTTTCCGGCATGGAAATTATTTTTGATCGCCAGTTCGGATTTTTAAAAGAAACTTTAGTCGCACCAGTTTCACGTTTTAATATTATGTTAGGGCGAACCCTCGGCGGCGCAACTGTTTCAACCGCGCAGGGAGTAATTGTAGTTTTATTATCACTCATTTTTGGTTTTAGATTTCATAGCCTAGTCTCAATTCCGCTCGCGATTGTTTTTATGTTTCTGATCGCCTTGCTATTTACCGCGATTGGCACTGCGATTGGTTCGGCACTTAAAGATTTTCAGGGTTTTCAGTTAATCGTTAATTTTTTCATCATGCCTTTATTTTTTCTATCCGGGGCGGTTTTTCCGTTATCGAGTGCGCCTCAGACCCTGAGAACAATCGCCGCCTTCGACCCTTTAACTTATGGTGTTGACGGACTAAGACTCGCTTTAATTAACGTTGGTCAATATAGTTTGTTGACTGATTTTGGAGTTTTGCTTGTCTTATCATTTATTGCTTTATCAATTGGCGCTTATTCTTTTTCAAAGATTCAAATATAATTCAGGAAATTAAATTTATCTCTGATCTCAAATAAATATTTACATAAATAAAAAAGACCGTTTTTAGGCGGTCTTTTGTTTTCTAATACAAACTTATTTAAATTATTCCTCCGGGCCAATAAACTCTTTGGCCATTTTAATTATTTTTTCTGTTTTGGAAACTGCAATCCCGTTGTAACTTTTAGGCAC